>NZ_KV790763.1:0-31338 GCF_001807735.1 Neisseria sp. HMSC31F04
ACGTGCGGTTTGCTACGTTCAAATTTTTCCTTTGCCATGGCAAATTTCCTATCTCAAATTACTAAATAAACGGGTATTTGGTGCCCATGGGCAGATTTGAACTGCCGGCCTCTCCCTTACCAAGGGAGTGCTCTACCCCTGAGCTACATGGGCCAAGATTATTGGAGCGGGTGAAGGGAATCGAACCCTCACCGTAAGCTTGGAAGGCTTCTGCTCTACCATTGAGCTACACCCGCAGACTTACTGCATCAATGCCCCAACACATTGGAATTTGGTGGTGGGAGAAGGATTCGAACCTTCGAAGCTTTCGCAACAGATTTACAGTCTGCCCCCTTTGACCGCTCGGGAATCCCACCAAAGAGATTGAGCATCTTACTCAAACCTCAAAACCTTGTCAAACAAAATACGGTCAAAAAGATGAATTTTAACACAACCGATTGTTTTAAAATTTTATTTTTCTTCTACAATGCGGATGTATTTTGCATACAACTCATCATGTGTTTCAGGATGTTCTTCATCAATCAATATGCAATCGACAGGGCATACCTGTTGGCATTGCGGCTCATCATAATGACCAACACATTGTGTGCACAAATTGGGGTTGATTTCGTAGATTTCCTCACCTTGGGAAATTGCGTCGTTTGGACATTCCGGTTCACAGACATCACAATTGATGCAGTCGTCCGTAATAAAGAGAGCCATAATTCAAAGTCCTTATCAGATGCGGTATGGTTAAAATTATCGGGCGCGGATTATAGCACAACTTCTCTAGACGATTGTTTTCTTTATATTTATGAATAGTTATCATTTTTTAAACGCTTACCTTCCGAAGCAATACGAAACGGCTTAAGCCGGATCGTCCTTCCCGGTAGTGTTCCAGCCAATCCGGATATTCGGGCAAAAAACCTGCTTCGATATAGACAAAAGCGTTTTCTTTGAGGCATTCCCTCAGCAGAGGGAACAAATCCTGCCACTGCGTCCAGTTGAACGGAGGATCAAGAAACACGACATCAAAAGGTTTATTCGTCGCCTGTAAAAAAACGGCAGCTGATTGCTGATGCAACGTTATTTTTTCTTGCCATCCAAATTGGCGGATATGTTTTTGCAAATTCTGAAACGTATTTCTATTTATTTCCACCATAGCTACTTCGGCAGCATTGCGCGAAGCGGCCTCAAAACCTAACGCACCGCTGCCGGCAAACAAATCCAATACTTTTAGCCCGGTTAAGTCCTGCCCCAACCAATTAAACAGCCGTTCACGAACGCTATCGGGAGTCGGACGCAATCGGTCTGCTGAAGAGAAAGTCAGCTTGCGGCCTCTGCATTGCCCGCCGATGATACGTACTTGATTGTTATATTTGGGATGTTTGTGACCTGCCATGATTTTTTTACAGATACCAAATTTCAGACGGCTTATTATATAGCGAAACCTCTTTCCAACTTCAGCCTTGTTTGCCTTCATACAACAATGCCGTCTGAAAAGTTTCAGACGGCCTTTTATTTTACTTTTGCATAGCAGCAGCCAGCTGTCTCAACAACTCGATTTCCTTATCCTTCTGCAACAACATTTCCCGACAATGTTTCAACTCCTGCTTCAACAATTCAACTTTCATGGCCATATCGCTCGAAGCATAAATAGCAAACTCCCCATTATTGCTATCCACATCATTAATCTGCAAAACCATCCCATTACTGCCAGACTTCAACAAATCCCACATATCGACTTCGAAGATGGCTGCCAGCTGCTCCAATCTCGGAATGCTCAACTGCGTCTCACCCCGTTCGATCTTTGCGTATCCGCCGGCAGACATCGCCAGCTTTTCCGCCATATCTTCCTGCGACCATTTATTCAATTCTCGCATCAGGCGAATTTTTTCATAGGTTTCCATAGACTAAACTTTCTGTATAGATAGTTGAATTATTAGGATAGATTTTATACTTTAGTTTGCTGGAGAGGAAATTTTATTCTGAATACAATCCCCAAGTTTTATCAAATATCGAAAATTTTACTATATTTTAATAAATTTTAAAGAGAGTAAATTAAATATGGCTATTCCAATTTTACTTTGGGGTGCAGCTGCTGCCCTTGCCGCAACAGGCGTTGTTAAAGGAGCAGGAGCAATCAGCGATATTAACAAAGCCAAGGAAATAGGCGAACGGGCAGAACGCCGTTACAAGAAAAGGCAGGAGGAATTAGATGAAACCAAAGACGAAACCAACAATGGCTTTGAAGAGTTGGGACGGTTAAAGGTAGAGATTTTTAAAAATCAAATCAACCATATCATACAAATATTACACAGCACTAACAATAAACATGCCAAAAGCGAACTTTCCGGCTTTAACAGTACATTTGACGTTGCAGAACTGAAAGAAATGGAAACAATGGTGCAAACATCATTGGAACTAAGCACTAATTTCGGCAGCAGCGCCATTACTGGGGCATTGGCCGGTTTTGGAGCATATGGTGCAGTTCCTTTGATTGCAACCGCTTCCACAGGTACCGCCATCTCTACTCTGTCCGGTGCTGCCGCCACCAATGCAACCCTTGCCTGGCTTGGCGGAGGTGCATTATCCGCAGGCGGTTTCGGAATGGCAGGCGGAATGGTTGCTTTGGGCGGTATCGTTGCAGGCCCAGCTTTGGCAGTCGGCGGATTTATGCTGGCCAGCAAAGCGGAAGAAGCTCTGACGGAAGCACGAAAATATGAAGCCCAAATCGATGAAGCCGTTGCCGAAATGGATTTGATCGCCGAAGGGCTCAAAGGGCTGCAAGATAATGCAAAAGAAATAAAATATACTTTGCTTAAAATGGTAGAGCATTTTGAGCAGGTTTGTGTAAACAGCAGCGATGATCCTAATTTCCACGCCATGCTGGTCATCGGCAAAGCCATCAAAAACCTGATGAATACGCCCATTATGGAGGATGACGGTTCGCCTGTCCCCAATATCCGTCATCAATGCGAAGGTTATTTGAATATCGAACTTGGGGCAGAAGCATGAGTAAAATCCAAATTCTCGACAAAGTTGTTCCGATGAAAGTCCCCGCAGCTATTCCTTTGGAAGCGGCAACAGGCTCGTTTACCCGCATTTTGGAAGCACACAACGAATACAAAAAGATCGCAGCCCAAGAGAAAACCAAACGTGAGGCAATCGGTGCATGGAAAGATGTCCGTTTGAAGGAGTTGAAGAACCAGCAGGAAATTTTACGGCTGTATTTGGAAAATACGTTTCGGGAACGCCGCGAGATGATTGACGGTCTATTCGATGCACTAGACAAAGGGATTGAGGCCGGCAATATCAATGTTATTGATACGGCAATAAACGGCATTGTGAATATTGCCAAGGATTCTCCGCTGCAACAGGTCGATAAGCTGATTTTGTCGCTGAAAAACGATGATGTGAAGGTGATTGAGTTTTGACTTCCGAACCCTTTCCTTGTTCCGCCTGCGGTTTGTGTTGTCAAAGGGTCAGTCTAAGCGAACAAACCGCATGGCTGGATCGCGGAGACGGTATATGTCGGCATTTTGATGAAAATACAATGTTGTGTTCTATCTATGCAATTCGCCCTTTGGTTTGCCGTGTGGAGGATTATTACCGCGCCCATTTATCCGAACAAATATCTTGGAAGGACTTTATACGGATTAATGTGGAGGTTTGCAGGAAGCTTCAATCGAATAAGTAGGGCTTTTCTGTTTATGGGAAGGCCGTCTGAAAATTTTTCAGACGGCCTTTGGTCTTTTAAACCAACCTTCACTCTTTCGGTGCAGGCGGTTCAATCTGTTCTTTCCAGCCGCATTCTTTTTGCGGGCAGACTTTTTCCACGCCCCAGCGTTTGGTGGTTTTGATGGTTAAGACCGGCCAATGGCAGTTCGGGCATTCTTCGGCGACGGGCGGGTTCCAGGTGGCGTAGTTGCAGTCGGGGTAGGTGCTGCAACTGTAAAACAGTTTGCCGTAGCGGGATTTGCGCTCGACGAGGTTGCCTTTTTTGCATTGCGGGCATTGGACGCCGGTATCTTTCGGTTTTTCCAGCGGCTCGACGTGTTTGCATTTGGGGTAGTTGGCGCAGCCGATGAATTTGCTGCCGGTGCGGCTGTATTTGTACACCAGCCGTCCGCCGCATTTGGGGCATTCGCGCCCGTCGAGTTCGGCTTGCTCGGCTTCGGCTTTGGCGATGCGCTCGGCGGCTTCTTCGGCGGTTTCGTTGACGTTGCGGGTGTAGCTGCACTCTGGATAACCGGCGCAGGCGACGAAGCGGCCCATTTTGCCGAACTTGATTTGCAGTTTGTGTTCGCCGCATTTCGGGCAGGTTTCGTCAAGTTCCTGCGTGGTAAATTTGGCTCGTTCGATGCCTTCTTTTTCTTCCACTTGTTTGATGAACGGTTTCCAGAATTTGTCCATCACGGGAATCCAGCGGCGTTTGCCGTCGGCGATTTCGTCGAGCTGGTCTTCAAGTTTGGCGGTGAAGTGGTAGTCGACGTATTGGGCGAAGTGTTCGGTCAGGAATTTGTTGACGATGTCGCCTGTGTCGGTGGGCATGAAGCGTTTTTGCTCAAGGGTAACGTATTCGCGGTCTTTGAGCGTGGAGATGATGCTGGCGTAGGTCGAGGGGCGACCGATGCCGTATTCTTCGAGTGCTTTAACCAGCGTGGCTTCGTTGTAGCGCGGCGGCGGGGTGGTGAAGTGTTGCTCGCCATAGAGTTTGTCCACAGGCAATTTGTCGCCTTCGCTCATTTCGGGCAGTTTTTTGCTGTCTTCGCCTTCTTCATCGTCGCTGCTTTCTTCGTAAACGCTGAGGAAGCCTGCGAAGGTTTGCACTTGTCCGGTTACGCGGAATACGCCTTTGCCGACGGTAATATCGACGGTGGTTTGGTCGAATTTGGCGGGCGTCATCTGACAGGCGACGGTGCGCTGCCAAATCATTTGATAGAGTTTGAACTGGTCTGCGCTCAGGAAGGGTTTGACGCTTTCGGGCGTGCGGTACACGGAAGTCGGACGGATGGCTTCGTGCGCTTCTTGGGCGTTTTTGGATTTGGTTTTGTATTGTTTGGCGGCACTCGGCAGATATTCTTTGCCGATTTTGTTTTCGATGTAATGCCGGATTTCGGTTAACGCTTCATCGGCCAAATTCACGCTGTCGGTACGCATATAGGTAATCAGGCCGATGGCGCCCTGCCCTACGTCTATACCTTCGTAAAGCTGCTGGGCGGTACGCATGGTGCGGTCGGTGGTGAAGCCGAGTTTGCGCACGGCATCCTGCTGCATGGTGGATGTGGTGAACGGCGCGGCGGGATTGCGGCTGCGCTTTTTCTTTTCGATGGCGGTAACGACAGCCTCTTTGCCTTCGAGTTCTTTCAACACGTCGGCTTGCGCGGCTTCGTTCGGCAGGTCGAATTGTTCGAGTTTCGCACCATTGTATTGGGCGAGTTTGGCGGTAAACTTGCTGCGGCCTTTGTGGCTGTCGAGATGTACCGTCCAATATTCCTGCGCTTCAAACACGCGGATTTCATTTTCACGTTCACAAATCAGACGCAGGGCGGGACTTTGCACACGGCCTGCGCTCAAACCGCGTCGGATTTTTTTCCACAACAATGGCGAGAGGTTGAAACCGACCAGATAGTCCAAAGCGCGGCGGGCTTGTTGCGCATCGACCAAGTCCATTTCGATTTCGCGCGGGTTGGCGACGGCGTCGAGGACGGCGTTTTTGGTGATTTCGTGGAACACGACACGCTGCGGCTTGATGTTTTTCAGGCCGCGTTTGGATTTGAGGATTTCATAAAGATGCCAGGAAATCGCTTCGCCTTCCCTATCCGGGTCGGTTGCGAGGTAGATGTTTTCGGCTTCTTTGGCTCCGGCGACAATCGCATCGACGTGTTTGGCGTTGCGTTTGATCAGGTCATATTTCATGGCGAAGTCGTGTTCGGGATCGACGGCACCGTTTTTGGGGACGAGGTCGCGGACGTGGCCGTAGGAGGCCAGAATTTCGAAATCGCCGCCAAGGTATTTTTTCAGGGTTTTGGCTTTGGACGGTGATTCGACGATTAAGAGGTTTTTCGCCATGGTTTGTTCTCTTTTAATGTATTGGATTTTATGTTTCAGACGGCCTCTGCCATATCGAGAGGCCGTCTGAAAGCTATCGAATGTGTTTGGATTTCGTGTTGCGCCGTAGCGCGGCGGCCGTTTTCAGACGGCCTCAATGCATGGTGGCTTCGCCGTGCAGCGCAGCCATCAGGTCGTCGCCCACCAATACGGGCAGTTCGGATTTCTGCGCCCACAACACCAGCAGGCTCATCACTTTGGCCATATCGACGGTGATGTCTTCGGCAGGCATGAACATCAGGGCGTTGATGACGAACTCGCGTTGTCCGGCATCCAGCGCGCCGGCCTGTTCGAGGTAGTGCAGCAGGCCGCGCACTTCCATCGGCAGCCTGTCGCTTTCCTCCGTCCAATAAACGCGCATGGCGGTGCCGCTTTGTTCGGCAACTTCCCATTGCGATGCTTCGTTCAATACGTCGATCAGCATCAGCAGTTTGTGTATGTCGGCCTCGTCGAAGCCCACTTCTTCCAAAACGTGCCCCAAATCGCCGCCCGAAGGGCAGGAGTCGAAGTCTTGGAAGTGTTCGATTAAGAAGGCTATCAATTCCACCATTTTTTATTCCTTGTCCGGCCGCGTTTTCAGACGGCCTGTTTATCCGATGCGTTGGTAACGCCCGCCCGGCATGGCGGCAACGAGTCCGCCCAGTTCCAATTCCAACAGGGCGGCGTAAATGTCGGCCGCGTTTTTGTTCAGCTGTTCGGCCAAAGTGTCGGGATGTATGGGGCCGTAGCCCATTTTCTCAAGCAGGGCGGCGGCATCGTTTGAGGCCGTCGCCGGGGGAAGCGGGGGCTCAGACGGCCTGTATTCTTTGTTTTCAACGACTTCTTTCTGCCTGCCGTCCATTTCTGCCGCAGGGCTGACGGAAATTTTCCGCCGTACGGGCGTTTCCTTATATATAGAATATGATGAAGCGGCACTTTCTGGCAACAGTTGCGGGCATTCCTGCAGGATGTCTTCCAGCGATTCGGTCAGTTTCGCGCCTTCTTTAATCAGCTTGTGGCAGCCTTTGCTGTGCGGGTTGTCTATCGAGCCGGGTACGGCCAGCACCTCGCGCCCCATTTCGCCCGCCAGCCGCGCGGTAATCAACGAACCCGATTCCAAGGCGGCTTCCACCACCAGCACGGCCTGCGAAAGTGCGGCTATCAGGCGGTTGCGGCGCGGGAAGTTGCCCGCCAGCGGGCGGGTGCCGAGCGGGAATTCGGATACGATCGCGCCTTTTTCGCCGAGTTCGTAGGCCAGATCGCGGTTGGACGACGGGTAGATGCGGTCTATACCCGTCCCCCAAAAGGCCACGGTGCCACCGCCGGCTGCCAATGCGCCGCGATGGGCGGCCGCATCGATGCCGGCGGCCATGCCCGAAACGACGGGAATCCCGCGCTCGGACAGGCTGCGACCGAAGTCGTGGGCGATACGCAGTGCCTGCGGGGTGGCGTGGCGGCTGCCGACTATGGCCACGGACGGGCGGTGCAGCAGTCTGATGTTGCCTCGGACGAACAGCATCGGCGGCGGGGTGATGCCTTCGGACAGCATGGCGGGGAAGTCTTCGTCGCACAACAGCAGCAGGCGGCAGTTTTCCTGTTCCGACCATTTTTCGGCGGCTTCGGCGGCCTGTTCGGCTTCTCCGCGCCGGTTTGCCCATGCTTCCTGCGCGGCTTTGCGCACCAGTACCTGCCGTACGGCTGCGGCATCCGCCTGCCACGCGGCGGTGGCCGTGCCGAAATGGCGGATAAGCTGCAGGAAGGTTTCCGCGCCGATGTGCGGCATCAGTGCCAGCCGCAGCCAGTAATGGCGTTCTTGTTCGTTAGTCATGCCGTTTTCCCGATTTGCATCATAATTGCTGCGGTTATGGCATATTTCGTTGGCGTTGGCAACGGGAAGGCCGTCTGAAAAACGGCTTTTGCCCTTTTCAGACGGCCTCCTTTACCTGTTTGCTCAGGCTTCGCCTTCGTGTTCGCTCAAAAAGCCGCCGCTTTGGCGCGACCACAGTTTGGCATACAGTCCGTTTTGCGCCAGAAGTTCGGCATGAGTGCCTTGTTCGACGATGTGGCCTTTGTCCAAAACGATGAGTCTGTCCATGGCGGCGATGGTGGACAGGCGGTGGGCGATGGCAATCACGGTTTTGCCGTCCATCATTTTGTCGAGGCTTTCCTGAATCGCGGCTTCCACTTCGGAATCCAGCGCGCTGGTGGCTTCATCGAGCAACAGAATCGGCGCGTCTTTCAGCATGACGCGGGCGATGGCGATGCGCTGGCGTTGGCCGCCGGAGAGTTTCACACCGCGTTCGCCGACATGCGCGTCGTAGCCGCGCCGCCCTTTGGCATCGGAAAGGTTGGGGATGAAGTCGGCGGCTTCGGCGCGTTCGGCGGCCTGCATCATTTCTTCGTCCGTCGCATTCGGGCGGCCGTAGACGATGTTGTCGCGCACGGAGCGGTGCAGCAGGCTGGTATCCTGCGTTACCAATCCGATTTGGGCGCGCAGGCTTTCCTGGGTAACGTCGCCGACGTTTTGGCCGTCGATGGAAATCGTACCGTTTTGCGGTTCGTAAAAGCGCAGGAGCAGATTGACGATGGTGGACTTGCCCGCACCGCTGCGGCCGATTAGGCCGACTTTTTCGCCCGGGCGGATGGTCAGGTTGAAATCCTGCAGCAGCGGTTTGCCCGCTTCGTAGGAAAAATCCACTTTGTCGAATTTGATTTCGCCGCGTACCACTTTCAGCGGCGGCGCGTTCGGTTTGTCCAAGATGGTTTGCGGTTTGGACAGGGTGGCCATGCCGTCGCTGACGGTACCGATGTTTTCAAACAACCGTGCCGATTCCCACATGATGTATTGCGACAGGCCGTTCACGCGCAACGCCATGGCCGTGGCGGTGGCCACCGCGCCCACGCCGACCTGCCCCTGATGCCACAGCCAGATGCCCAGCGCGGCGGTGCTCAGCGTGAGCGACGTGTTCACCAGAAAACTGCAGGTGTGCAGCATGGTGGCCAGACGCATCTGGGCATGAACGGTTACCATGAATTCTTCCATCGACTGCTTGGCATAAGCCGCTTCGCGCGCGCCGTGGGAGAAAAGTTTGACGGTGGTGATGTTGGAATAGGCATCGGTGATGCGACCGGTCATCAGCGAGCGGGCATCGGCCTGCGCGGCGGCGGTTCTGCCCAATTTGGGAATCAGGAAGCGCATCACCAAGGCAAAGCCGATTATCCAGCCGATAAACGGCAGCAGCAGCCAGCTGTCGAGCGTCGCCAGTATCACGCCCGACGTGATGAAGTACACCAGCACATAAGTTACCATGTCGGCCAGGGTCATCACCACGTCGCGCAGCGAGAGCGCGGTCTGCATCACCTTGGCCGATACGCGGCCGGCAAATTCGTCCTGATAAAAACCCAGGCTCTGCCCCAGCATCAGGCGGTGGAAATTCCAGCGCAGGCGCATGGGGAACACGCCTTGCAGGGTTTGCAGGCGCACGTTGGACGCGATGAATATCCAGCAGATGGATAACAGCATCATCAAGGCCATGCCCGCCAGTGCCCAACCTTTTTCGGCAAACAGCGTTTCGGGCGTATATCTGCCCAGCCAGTCCACCACTTTGCCCATAAACTGAAACAGCAGGGCTTCCATAATGCCGATGCCCGCCGTCATCACCGCCAGCACGGCAATCCATTTGCGCACGCCGTCCATGCCCGACCAAACAAACGGCAGCAGCCCTTTTTTCGGCGACAGCGGCACGGCCTCGGGATACGCCTCGACCCGGCTTTCAAACCAGTTGAAAATCTTGTTAATCATTTTATTGTGCTTCGATAAGTTTTCAGACGGCCGATAGCAAGACAAAGGCCGTCTGAAAGCATTTGTTGGAAAAGGCGGATTTTACGGGAAAAGGCACGGCGGAAAAAGCGCGATATGGGAAAAGCGGCGTTTCCGATCGGGAAAGGCCGTCTGAACAGTTTTCAGACGGCCTGCCGCAGCAAGGGCCGCTTAAGCAGCCCTATCCGTCCTGCTTTACCGCCCAACCCATCAACCGGATACGGCCGCTTTGGGAAAATCTTGAATAACTCCACGATAGACCGCCTGCTTCGGCTTGGTGAGAGGCGACGGAAATCAGCCGTAAAGAACAAAAAGGCCGTCTGAAAACGGAGAACCCCGCTTTCAGACGGCCTTTCCATCATTCAACCCTACCTTATTCGGGACGCATCTGCGGGAATAAAATCACGTCGCGGATGGTTTGCGAATCGGTCAGCAGCATTACCAAGCGGTCGATGCCGATGCCGCAACCGCCTGTCGGCGGCAGACCAAATTCCATCGCGCGGATGTAGTCGGCATCGTAGTGCATGGCTTCGTCGTCGCCCGCATCTTTTTGCGCCACTTGCGATTTGAAGCGTTCGGCTTGGTCTTCGGGGTCGTTCAACTCGGAATAGCCGTTTGCCAACTCGCGGCCGACAACGAACAATTCGAAACGTTCGGTCAGGCCTTGTTTCGTATCCGAAGCGCGTGCCAACGGGGAAACTTCGACCGGGTAATCGACGATGAAGGTCGGGTTCCACAATTTGCCCTCGGCGCAACCTTCAAACAAGGCGAGTTGCAGGCTGCCGATGCCGGGAGACGGCGGCAGGCTTTCGCCGTGTTTGACGATTTCTTTTTTCAGCCACTCCGCATCGTTCAACTGCTCGTCGGTGTAGTGCGGATTGTATTTTTTGATGGCTTCGAGAATGGTCAGGCGCTCGAACGGGCTTTCCAAATCGACTTCTTTACCGTTGTAGCTGATTTTCGCCGTGCCGTTTACCGTGCGCGATGCGTTGCGGATGATGTCTTCCGCCATCTGCATCATGCGTTCGTAGTCGGAGAAGGCTTCGTAGAATTCAATCATGGTGAATTCGGGGTTGTGGCGCACGGACATGCCTTCGTTGCGGAAGCTGCGGTTGATTTCAAACACGCGCTCCAAACCGCCGACCACCAAGCGTTTCAGATACAGTTCGGGGGCGATGCGCAGGTAGAGCGGGATATCCAAGGCATTGTGGTGGGTAACGAATGGTTTTGCTGTTGCACCGCCGGGAATCGGGTGCATCATTGGGGTTTCAACTTCCAAATAATGCTCGCTCACCATGAAATTACGCACGGATTGGATGATTTGGCTGCGTTTGATAAACGTATTACGCGACTCTTCGTTGGCAATCAAATCGACGTAGCGTTGGCGGTATTTGGTTTCCTGATCGCTCAAACCTTTGTGTTTGTCGGGCAGAGGGCGCAGGGATTTTGACAGCAGGCGGATGTCGGACACGCGCACGGTCAATTCGCCGTGGTTGGTTTTGAACAAAGTACCTTCCGCGCCGACGATGTCGCCCAAGTCCCAATGGTTGAAATCGTCCAAAACTTCCTGACTCACGCCTTTGTTGTTCAGATAAAGCTGGATTTGACCGGTTACGTCTTGAATGGTGGCGAAGCTCGCCTTGCCCATTTGGCGTTTGAGCATCATGCGGCCGGCAATTTTGACGGGAACAGCTTGCGGGTCGAGTTCTTCTTTGCCGATTTCGCCGTATTGGGCATGCAAATCAGCAGCAAAGCTGTCGCGCTTGAAGTCGTTGGGATAGGCAATGCGCTGTTGGCGGATGTTGTGCAGTTTTTCACGGCGCAGGGCGATGATTTGGTTTTCGTCCAACTGCGGCTCGGTTTGCGGATTGTTTTGTTCGCTCATTTGGTTTACCTGATAAAAAACAGGCAGTTGAAGCTGCCCGATAGGAATGGTGTAAACGGCGGATTCTACGCTGTTTCGGCTGTTTGTGAAAGCAAAGGCCGTCTGAAAAGGCAGGATATGCTTTCAGACGGCCTTTTGCGGTGCGGCAGTCGGGTTTTCAGCGTATATCTGCCCAGGTCAGCCCGAAGCGTTGCAGGTATTTGCGCAGGCGGTCGCTGTCGTTGGCGGTGGCGCGTTCCAGCCGCGATACGTTAAACAAGACGCGGCCGGCGGCGGCCATGTTGGGGTGGCGGCGGCATTCGGCGATGACGTGTTGCAGTTGGATGCGGTCGAACAGGTCGAGGGTTTCGGCATCGATTTTGGCGGGGAGGCCGTCTGAAAAAGGGTTTTCCGCATCGTCCGCATCTGTTTCGTCCGCCCACAGCCATTTCAGACGGCCGATTTCGGCTTCAACCAATTCCGTCTGTATCCTGCCCTGCGGGGCAAGCGTGGCCAGGCGCATGATGCTGGCGGCAAGGTCGCGGAAATTGCCGCGCCATCGGGCTTCGCTTGAATGGGCGAAGGCAAGGTAGGCAGACAGGGCTTCTTTATTGAAACGGGTGGCGCGGCCGAGTTCCTGCGAGGCGAGTGCGAGCTGGTGTTCGATGTTCGGTTCGATGTCTTCGCGGCGGTCGGCGAGCGCGGGCAGCGGGTAATTCCAAATATTGATGCGGGCGAACAGGTCTTCGCGGAAGCGTCCGGCGCGGATTTCCCGCCGCAGGTCGCGGTTGGTACCGGCGATAAGCTGGAAGCTGCTGTGCACTTCCTTGTCGCTGCCGACGGGATAAAAATGTTTTTCTTCAATGGCTTTGAGCAACATGGCCTGCTCGTCCAAGCCCAATTCGCCGATTTCGTCCAAAAACAGCACGCCGCCGTTGGCGGTTTTCAGGTAGCCTTCGCGCTTTTCCGCCGCACCGGTAAACGCGCCTTTTTTGTGACCGAACAAGGCGGAAGCCGCACCGTCGCCGCGCAAGGTGGCGCAGTTCACATCGACAAACTCGCCTTTAATCAGGTGGCGCGCTTTTTTCAATTCGAAAATCCTGCGTGCCAACATCGATTTGCCCGCGCCGGTAGGGCCGGAGAGCAAAATCGGCGACGGGGAATGCAGCGCAACTTGTTCGATTTCGGCAATCATGCGGTTGAAGGCGGCGTTTTGGGTGGAGATGCCGCTTTTCAGGTAGCGCACCGCGTCATCACGCACGGCGGCGAGGCGTTCGGCCAGCACGTCGTAACGCGCCAAGTCCAAATCGATGATTTCATAGCGGCCGACATCGCCGGCCGCCATGCTGCGTTTTTGATTTTTCGGCGGCGCAGTCTGCAACAGCACACCGGGGATTTGGCGCGATTCCACCAATAAAAACAGGCAGATTTGTGCGACGTGCGTACCCGTGGTGATGTGGGTGAGATAAGTTTCTTCTTCAGTATCAAATGTATAGCCCGCCGCCCAGTCGTGCAGCTTGGTATAGACTTCGGAAAAATCCCACGGGTTTTCCAGCTCCATAGGCACAAGATTGACAGCGGTGTGCGGCGATACCTGCTGAATATCGGCTTTTACATGATCCGCCAGTTCGCGGTATTTCTCCGCATAAAACAGCTCCATGCGGTCAAGATGAAAATCCTGACGCTGATTCATGGCAACATTCGGCCGCCACTTCTGCCAACGCCCTTGACCGAAACCGCTGTCCAATACCGTACCGAGAAAGCTCACGGCGACTTGTTTTTTGGGTGCAGTATTCATTTTCAGACGACCTCTAAACGATTCTTTCCAAAACAAACGCTCCGTAATCGTCGCCTAAAGGCAGCTCGAAATCAGTATGTAAGATTTGGCGCTCCGCCTGTGCGGTTTCGCCGGTTTGCGGGTTGAAACCCTCTTTCAAGCTCGTCTGAAAATACACGCCGAAGCCGCGTTTCTGCCATGCGGGCAATTCATTGAAATTGATATTGTGTTCAAACAGCAAATCGTGTTTTTGCGCGCGTGTCAGCCCGCTGACCGCTTCTGTGGCTCGGGATACACTTTCGCCTTTCTTGCGCAGCATCCAATAACAGTGGGCGTTGAGCACATTGCGGTGCGCATCTTCATGCCGCCAGCGGAAGTAATCGACCACCAGTTTCTCATTCGGCAAAACGCAAACTCTGGCATCAAAAGCGGCGGGCTGCCCGTGTGCCACCGAAAAGGCGGCGCTGGCTTCGCCCGCCAATACCGAAATGATTTTGCGCGTTTTGCGTTTGAACGTATCGTCGTCGCGGCGCAGCAGCAGCGAAATCTCATCGCTTTCCGAATAGCCGTACGCCACATTGAAACCGCACTGCATCAAATGACGGACGGTGTGCGCCATCAAATCGCGGAAACGGATGTCAAAGGGCGCTTCAAATTGCCAAATTTCCTTGGTCAGCCGCGTAAAACCGCGCCCGTCCAAGCGCACTACAATGAAATTTTCCTGCGGCACGCAGAAATCATAAGCGGTTTCGTATTGCCGCAGACGTTTGTCCAAATCGCCGAATCGCATCGCGCTTCCTCAGTATATCTTATCTTCTATGTTAGTATCTTAAAATCTATTTTCCGGCATTCTACGCCTTCCGCAGCAAAAGGCTACCTGAAAATATCTTCTTTTTATTTTCAGCATATTATAAACAATTTTCTCTATTTTTCCCACGTTTGGCACGGCTATTGCAATATGGTTTTCAGGCACCGGCAAATGCCGGAGGAATTACAGCTTACTGATGCTCGAGGTCGCGGGTTCGAATCCCGCCTCTGCCGCCAACGATGGCAGAGTAGCTCAGAGGATAGAGCGCGTAACAATTTCTCCACCTCTAGTTGCCAAAGTGCCCCTACGGGCGGATGCCGGCAGGATTACATTTTGGAATAGCAGGTTCAACTCCTGCAAACGCCTAACAAGCGTTTTACATCCTGCCAATCTAGCCGCCCACCTTTTTTCGCGGCATGGAAAAACAAATGCCTTGGAAACTACATTGGTCGCAGGTTCAAGTCCTGCCCCGCTTTCGGCGGGTAGCTCAGTTGGTTAGAGCGATGAGGCGTTTCCAAAAAACTCGTTGTTTGCCGTGCCGCCCCTTAATAAATATTTTCAGACGGCCTGAAGGAGACATAGCCATGACCGAATCATTCCATATCGCTTATCAACTGCACGATGCAGGCTGGGCAAGCGTTACCGTGAAATATGGTGAAGAAAGCCATCAACAGGCTGTTTCCTATCTGCATGATTCGCTGAAAGATTTATGCAATTTAGCACTCGCCCTACAAAGCGGTAGCAGCATTACTGAGGCGAAAGTTCTGTTTTTAGACGAACCCGGTGAACTGGTCTTGCTGGTATCTGCCGCCGAACAAAACAACGAAGCCGAAGTGAAGCTGATTTATTCGGACGACTGTTTTTTCAATTTCAATCGCAGCCCACAACAAGCCTTATGGCACGGCAAAGTAGATCGGTATGAATTGGCGGAAAACATCCGTCTGATTTTAGAAGATATTTATCTGAATATCGGCGAAAAAGAATATTTGGAACGATGGATAGAACATCCGTTTCCGAAACAAGGCTACCTGAAACTTCGCCACCTTTAAAGAATAAATATGAACACTTGGCTAATCGTCGGCGTCATCGTTTTTTCGACCATGATTTATCTGTCCTTCCAAAACAGCCGCAGTCGCAAACGCGAGCAGGCTTGGCAGGAACAGACTTTTCCCGAAGCGGAATGCAGTTTGATAAAGGAAGGCAGCCGTTACGACATCGCACTTTCAGACGGCCGCGCCTTCGGCCAAGCCGAAATCCTCGGCACGGCGCAGGGCAAAGAAGCGGAGTTTCTGTTCGGCTATGGAAGCATGCTTGTTTTGAAGCTTTCAGACGGCCGCAAGGCCTATGTGCGGCAGTCCTGCGTCCGCTGCATGATTGAAAGCGAAAGGCCGTCTGAAAGCGCAGCTTCAACGAAGTTAAAACGAAGTTCCTGAAGGAGGCTGAGTTTCTGCGAAGCTAAAACGGAGCTTCCAAAAGAAGCGAAGCCTATGCGAAGCCAAAACCAATATATGCAAGTTTTACGGGCGGATGTCGGCAGGATTACATTGGATAAACAATCGTCGTACTAATAATACGAAGCAGGAATCCTGCCACAGCCTAGCCGCCCACCCTTTTTCCGGTACGGCAGACAGATGCCTTGGGAAACTACAGTTAATCCGTGTGTCGCAGGTTCGAATCCTGCCCCGCCCCAAGCGGGTAGCTCAGTCGGTAGAGCATCGGCCGTTTCCCGAAAAACCTAGCTGCCCGCCGTACCCCCTTTTTACGGCAGCAGGCGGATGCCTGAAGAGATTACATTAACCTTCCACGTTAAAAAAACCGTATCTCTTCAAATACTAGCCGCCGCGCTGCCACCCATTCAAGGTCGTCTGAAACGCAGTTTCCGAAAAAAGCGGAGTTTCTAAGCACTCAGACCACCCAAAACCAACAACAAAAAAGGAAATGAAAATGGCTAACACCACCTTGTTCCAATCACTTAAAACCCGTTTGACCGCTGCCGACACCCGCAACGAAGCAGGCGGCATCGCCTACACGCTGACACCCAAACAACAGCTCGCCCAGCTTGCCGCCACCGGCTGCCTGAACAGCACTTACTACGCCGATGCGCAAGACCAGCTTGAGCAAGTATTGGAATTGGCAGAAAACTTGGATGCCGAGTTTATCGCCAAAACCGCCGTATACGCGCGTCAAAAAGGTTTTATGAAAGATATGCCTGCGCTGTTGCTTGCCGTATTGGCGCAGAAAGATGTGAACATGCTTGCCCGCGCATTCGACCAAGTAGCGGACAACGGTAAAATGTTGCGCAACTTCGCGCAAATCATCCGCAGCGGCGCAGTCGGCAGAAAGTCCTTCGGCAACCGTCCGAAAAAACTGATGCAGACTTGGCTTTTGACCGCCACCGAAAAACAACTGTTGAACGCAGCCGTCGGCAACGCCCCGTCGCTGGCGGACGTAGTCAAAATGGTGCATCCCAAACCGCGTGAAGCATGGCGCGCCGCATGGTTTGCGTGGCTCATCGGCAAACCTTACGACCGCGAAGCATTGCCGCCCATCACCCGCGCTTTTGAAGACTACAAACAAAGCCGCCAAGGCGCATTGCCCGACGTTCCCTTCCAAATGCTCACTGCCTTGGAATTGAACAGCGGCGACTGGGCGCAAATCGCCCGCAACGGCTCATGGCAGCAGGTTCGTCAAAACCTGAACACTTTCCTGCGCCACGATGTGTTTGCCAAAAGCAAAAACATCAAAATGGTGGCAGAAAAACTGCGCGACAAAACCGCCATCCGCCGCGCCCGTGTCCTGCCTTACCAATTGCTGACCGCGTATCAGGCGACATCCGAACAGATGCCGTTTGAAATCCGCGAAGCGCTGCAAGACGCAATGGAAACCGCCGTACAAAACGTACCGGCAATCCGAGGTAAAGTCGTGGTTTGCCCGGACGTCTCCGGCTCCATGCACAGCCCGGCTACCGGCTATCGCGGCAGCGCAACCACCAAAACCCGCTGCATCGACATCGCCGCGCTCATATCCGCCGCCATGTTGCGCACCAACCCGAAAGCCCGCGTAATACCGTTTGAACAAATCACGGTAAACATGCAGCTCAACCCGCGCGACAGCATCATGACCAACGCCGAAAAACTCGCCAATATAGGCGGCGGCGGAACGGCATGTAGCGCACCGCTCGCCCTGTTGAACCGCGAAAAAGCCGATGTGGACTTGGTCGTCATCGTGTCTGACAACGAAAGCTGGGCAGACCTCGGACAATATTGGGGCGGCAAAACCGGCCTGATAAAAGAATGGGACATTCTGAAACAACGCTGCCCCGAAGCCAAACTCGTCTGCTTGGACATCCAGCCCTACACCACCGCGCAAGCGCAAAGCCGCCGCGACATCTTGAACATCGGCGGCTTCTCCGACCAAGTGTTCACGCTGATCGGCTCGTTTGCCGAGCAAGGTATGGGCGCGGATTTCTGGGTGGAAGAGATTGAAAAAACCGAGCTGGCGGCGGTGAACTGAAGCTAAAGGCCGTCTGAAAATAGGGTAGAAATATTTTTCAGACGGCCATGTCTCTTCAATTTAAAAACTATGGTTGTAATGCTGGATCGTTATCCAAGGTTTCGTAAGGAACAACCCCTTCCCAATTAAATATTTTTATGGAATCAACCTTATCCTCCGAAAAGAAACGGTATGGCAGTTTCAGTTTTTTTTCATCGATACCAAGCCATTCTGAAAAAGCATAAATAAAATCAAATCCGCTTCTCCTTGCTTTTAAGTGTACCTGTTGCATGTCATCACTTGAGATTCTAATAAATGGAACATGATAAGCTTGCTTATCTTTCGTAGAGTTCAATAAACTAACATGGTCGGTATTCTTATCTATATGAGCCAAACCATGATCAGATAAATACATTATCGAATAACTACCGTAGGATTTTATTTCTGCTTCAATATGTTGCAACAATTGATCAGTTTGTTTTAGTGTCTCCAGATAACACGACATCTTTTCACTTTTAAACCTTTCTGACACAGGCTGTATCAAGCGCTTACAAAAATCTGGATGAGAACCATTTATATGCAATACAAACAATGAATTTTGTGTATTTTTCATCTGTTTTAACTGCTCTGCCAATCCATCCAATAATATAAAGTCACTGATACTATTTTTCCCATCTCTAGATGAATTAGGATCATAGAAATGTGAATAATCTGCCTGAATACCTACTCGGGCTGCTGCGGTATCTGCATCATCAGAGGTTGGCTGGGTGGATAGCCAGTAGGTTTTAAATCCTGCCGCTTTAGCAAGCGAAATAATATTATTGGGGTAACTTACTATATCATCTTGGGTAAGATGAAGCATACGAGTTAAAGACGTTTGAGTATTAGGAGCAGGAGCTATAAACTCATCTAGAGCTAATCCATTAGATTTTCGTAAATAAGGAGTTGTATCAATTGGGAAACCATATAAAGACGTATAATCCGCCCTCATACTTTCACCAATAACTAATACATAATTTTGATATTTTGGGCGAGAACTTATAATTTCCCAAACTGGTTTATCTGAAAGAATTTGCTTCGATTGAATTCTCTCATCATAATATTGATCTAATGCCTGTAATATTCTGAAATAAAAATTAATATTCCCAACCTCTGTGTTAACTAACTTAAATGGTTGATGTCTTTTTAATGTATTCGTTGTTGGTTTGTGTAAAGTAAATAGTAAAAAAACACTGAAAAAAACAATTACAATATATTTATGTTTCGGAAAACTATTGTTTTTAGTTATTCTCCTACCTGTATAAATTACACTGAACCCGCTTATAAAAACTAGCAAACTTGTAATCCATGCTTTCCATGTAATCAAATTGATAAATTCAGTAGATTCATGGAGATTGGTTTCAAACAAAGATGCGATTAAACCGATATTGATACGGCCATATAAATAAGCAATTGGAGCAAATAAAACACATACGATTAGATTTATTAAAAACAGAATGCTAAATAGTTTTTTATTTAATAGGAATAGACCATACCAGAAAAAGAACATCGCAAGTGTGTAGGCACTTACTAAATATCCTAATCCAAAGTTTGATACTAAAGAAAATACTATTATTGATAGCGGCAGGCTATATTTCTGAAAAAAAACCTTCATCTTAAATCCTGAACTTAGTAAATAACTAGGACGTTATTATATCCAAACCAGCATAACTTTACACACAAAAACAAAAAACTTACAGTTCAGATAGCTTTTCTACTAAACGCCGTCTGAAAATCCAAATAAGGAAACCAAACACCATGCAAAAATTCATCTTAATCCGCGGCCATCAAGGTTCGGGAAAATCGACTTTCGCCGAACAAAAAGCGGCCGAGTTTAAAGCGCAGTACCGTGATGCCGAAATCGTCCGCATCGAAAACGATTTACTCATGACCGATGAAAACGGCGTGTACCGTTGGTCGGGCGAGGCGGTGGATAAGGCGCAGAAACGCGGTAATGCCTTGATGACCGAAACTTTGAAACTCGGACGCCAAAATCCGAACCGCAATATTTTGATCATCCATTCCAACACCAACCAAAAAGCTTCGCGTTGCCGCCACTTGTTGGATTTGGCGAAAAAAAGCGGTTTTGAAACAGAAATCTACCGTATGCACAATTTCTATCCCAACCTGCACGGCGTGAAAGAGCATGATGTGTTGGCGGCGTATATCAAGCTGAACCAAAACCGCGTGGCAAACGAAATACACGTCGATGCCGTACAACCCGCCAGCGCGGAACAACTGGAAAAAATCAAGCAAATGCAGGCTTTCGAGCAGCAACCCCTGCCGTTTGACGAAGCGCGGCAAACCTTCGTCACCGAAAATTATCTGCAACATGGCAGCCGCAACTTTACCGCCAAAGCGTCCAAGCGTTATCCCGAATTGCGCGTGTTGAAATACGCCCGCAGCGTGTTCTACGACAACCGCTTCGACGATGCCCTGCTGGAAATGCGCGGCTTGATTATCGACGCGCACAACCGCATCATCGTGCGCCCGTTTAAAAAAGTGTTCAATTATTCGGAACGTATTGCCAAAGGCAGCCGTTATCCGATCCGAATCGGCGACGAGCGATTGGTGGATGCGGTGGTAAAAGTAAACGGCTTCCTCGGCTGCTGCACTTTCGTCTCGCTTTCAGACGGCCACCCGTCCCACGGCGCGGCGTTTGACGGGAAAGTGCTGTATTCGACTACCGGTTCGCTTGATAGCGCGTTTGCAGACATGACCGTCGCACACTGCGCGCAATACGAAACCCTGTTCCGCGCTTATCCGAACCACACTTTTTTGTTTGAAATCACAGACGCAAAAGACGTGCACATCATCCGCGAAGAATTGGGCGAAACCCTAATCGGCTGCATCGATGTGGCGACAGGTCGTCAGTTTAGCGAGGCCGAATTGGACGAAATCGGCAAACAATACGGCATCCGCCGCCCTGAAACGCTGAAAAACATCACCTTTGGCGAGCTGAAAGGCCGTCTAAAAAACGTGGAACACGAAGGCTTTATGGTGTTTGATGCGCAAAACGGTGAAATGCTGTTCAAACTCAAATCGCCGTATTACTTGATTTCCAAGTTTCTGGGACGAAGCAACGAAGGCAATATCGGACGCAAGCTCGACAAACGCCACGTCGATGAAGAGTTTTACCCCTTAATCGACCACATCCACAAGCATCGCGAGGCGTTCAACGCCATGCCGGAATTGGATAAGATTGCGTTTATTCAAGCATTCTTGCGGCAACTGTAAGGCCGTCTGAAAAACGCCAAACGCTTGTGATAAGATGACGGCGGCGGATGCTTTGTGTCATCCTCCCCTCATTATTGCAAAAGGAAAAATGATGAAAAAAACCAATCTTGTCAAAAAATTGATACTTGCCGCCGTAATGTTCCCGTTGGCGGCACAGGCGGCGCAAGCTGCGGAGATGGCATCCTTCGGCGAACCGCCCAAAGACTTCAAAATCGGCTATCAAACCGAGCAAAACGGCATGGTAATGGTCGAGCTCGTACCGCAAAAGCAGACAGTCGACAACTGGACAAAAATGATTACCCTGCAATCCATGGCAGGCGCAAAACCGGGCGTGGCCGCATTCGGCAACAATCTGTCCGCCTTATGGAAAAATACCTGCCCGGGAGGCAGCTTTGACACTGTACAGGAAGGTAAAGAAAACGGTTATCCCTTCGCATTATGGATGATGGCTTGCGAAAACAACCCGAGCAGCAACAAACCCGAATTGACTTGGGTGAAGGCAGTACAAGGCAACGACGGCCTGTATGTGAAACAATACTCCTTCCGCTATGCGCCAAACGATGCTGAAATTATCAATGCCATGGGGCATCTGCGCAATTTAATTGTCTGCGACAATAGTGCGAAGCATCCTTGTGGCAAAAACGGCAAATAAGCGTTTAAATATTTTCAGACGGCCTTGGCAGTAAAATGCAACAAGGCCGTCGGTTTAAAATAACAAAAAAACAAACACTCACGCGCCGCACTCGAATGCCTCGATTTCGCCAACCTTGGGCGCATAACCGCTGCTTGTGTCGTGGCGCAAATCCAACCAAATATCCACCAACGCCCAAGCGGCAGGCGCGGCAATCACGTTCTGCCCCATGCACAACACCTGCGCGTCGTAGTTTTCCACCGAACCGCGTACGGTGAGCAAATCGTGCGCCGTCGCCGCCCGTATGCCGCGTACCTTATTGGCGGCAATCGCCGTACCCACGCCCGTACCGCAAATCAGGATGGCACGGTCGGCACGCCCCGCCGCCACTTCCTGCGCCGCTGCAAACGAAAGCTGCGGATACGTTCCTTCGGGCGAAGACAAATCAACCAAGCTGCCGACACGCGGATCGTTTTGCAAATGCGCTTTGAGCGCATCTTTTAATATCGCGCCGTTGGCCGGCGCGGCAATAACCAAACGCATACATACTCCTTAACCACATAATAAACATAACCAGCATACTCCCGCTGGCAATACGGTTCAAGCCATACTACCGCACCATAAACCGCATCGAAAAATCACAGGAAACGCAACATGAGCAAAATCTTTTTCACATCCGACCTACATTTTTCGCACAAAAACATCGCCAAATTCTGCCCGCAGTTCCGCCTGTTCGACAACATCGCCGACATGGACGAATACCTGATCGAAACATGGAACAACACAGTTTCCCCCGACGACGAAGTATACAACTTGGGCGATTTGTCTTTCGCCCACGACATCAAAAAAATCGCCGCCGTCCTATCTCGCCTCAACGGCAAACACCACCTGATTTACGGCAACCACGACGACATCATCCGCCGTCACAACAAATACCTGTTTGAAACCGTCAAACACGACGGCCATCCGCTGCTGTCATCCGCCCGAACCTACCGAAAACTGAAATTGGACGAAATAGACAACACGCTGATTTTATTCCACTACCCGATCAACGAATGGGACGGCTGCCACAGAGGCTGGTATCACCTATACGGCCATTTGCATGACCGCTTGGCAGAAATCCCCGGCCGCGCCTTAAACGTCGGCTTCGACCTGCACGGCCGCTTCCTTACCCCGCAAGACATCGACAGCTTCCTCAGCCCGCTACCGAAAATCTCATATTTCGGGGAAAACCCGACCGTTCCGTCCCAAATAGAAACGGCCAAGGATTTCGTGGCGCATCGGCTGCAGGCAATCAACAATTTGTAAAGCACGAAACCGCAGCGGAATAACCGGAATTTGCGAATTTATATATTTTCGAACACGAATACCCAGCCTCCGCCCAATAACAAAAAGGCCGTCTGAAATATATTTTTCAGACGGCCTTTCATCAAAAAACACCCTCAAACGCCGAACAACCGCCACCAAACAGCCCCGCCCGTTTTATTCCGCTATATAATCCGTCCTTTTTCCCGCCGTCTAAAACCGCCCCATGTCCGCCAAAATCCAAGTCCGTCCCGTCAATCCCCAAACCTGCCAAACCCTGATTGCCGCCGGTGCCGACCCGCTGATCGCCCGTTTGTGCGCCGCCCGCGATGTGGCCGGGCCGGACGAGTTGCTGGACAAACTTTCCGCCCTGCTGCCTTATACGCTGCTGAAAAACTGCGAAACCGCAGCCGTCCGTTTGGCCGACGCAATCGAAAAACAGGAAAACATCCTGATTGTTGCCGACTACGACGCCGACGGCGCAACTGCCTGCGCGGTGAGCATCAAAGGCTTGCAGGCCATGGGTGCGCGGGTGGATTTTATGGTGCCGAACCGCTTTGAAAACGGCTACGGGCTGACACCCGAAATCGCCGAAGCGGCGGCGGCGGCCGGCGCGCGCCTGCTGCTGACGGTGGACAACGGCATCGCCAGCATGGCGGGCGTGGCGCGGGCTGCGGCGTTGGGCTTGGAAGTCATCGTTACCGACCACCACCTGCCCGCCGAAGAAACGCCCGACTGCATCATCGTCAATCCCAACCAGCAAGGCTGCGGTTTTCCGAGCAAAAACCTGGCGGGCGTGGGCGTGATTTTTTACGTCCTCACCGCCTTGCGCGCCGAAATGCGCCGACGCGGCCGTTTTTCAGACGGCCTCACCGAGCCGAACCTTGCCGACCTGCTGGATTTGGTGGCTTTAGGCACAGTGGCCGACGTGGTGCCGCTCGACCACAACAACCGAATTTTAGTGTCGCAGGGACTGAAACGGATGAGGGCGGGCAAGATGCGCCCGGGCATCCGCGCCCTGTTTGACGCGGCACGGCGCGACTGGCGCAAGGCGCAGCCTTTCGACATGGGTTTTGCACTGGGCCCGCGCATCAATGCCGCCGGACGGCTGGACGACATGTCCGTCGGCATCGCCTGCCTTTTGGCCGACAACGACGCGGCGGCACAAACGCTGGCGGCACAGTTGAACGACCTCAACATCGAACGGCGCGAAATCGAACAATCCATGCTCAACGACGCGCTGGCGGGCTTCCCCGAAACACTGCCGTTCGGGCAGACCACGCTGACGGTTTACCGCGACGACTTCCACCAAGGCGTAGTCGGCATCGTGGCAGGCCGTCTGAAAGACCGTTTCCACCGCCCAACCATCGTCTTCGCCCCGGCGGACAACGGCGAAGTGCGCGGTTCGGGACGCTCCATCCCCAAGCTGCACCTGCGCGACGCGCTGGATTTGGTAGCCAAACGCCATCCCGACCTGATTTTGAAATTCGGCGGACACGCGATGGCAGCCGGCCTGACCATACACGGAAACGACGTCGCCCGCTTTCAGACGGCCTTCGAAGAAACCGTGCGCGGCCTGCTGGATGAAGACGACCTGACCCAAACCTACCTTACCGACGGCAGCCTTCCCGCCGGCGACATCACGTTGGAACGCGCGCAACACCTGTCCGCACACGTCTGGGGGCAGGGATTCGCCCCGCCGAGCTTTACCGACGAATTCAGCGTCGTCCGCCAACAAAGCATGGGCGCGGAAGGCAAACACAAAAAAGCCCTGCTGAAAAAAGACGGCTACGAATTTGAAGCCATGTTCTGGCGGTGCGGCGAAAACATCCCCGAACGCATCCGCACCGTCTACCGCCCCGTGGCCAACGAATGGCGCGACAACATCGAACTGCAACTCTATATCGATTATTGGGAAGCGGCCTGATTCCGGCATAAAGGCCGTCTGAAAATCTCAAACCGCGCCACGGCAAAACAAAAATACAAACACACAAACTACGAAGGAACCCTCGGATGAAACCTCTGCTTTTCTGCCTGCTCACGGCAGCCATCGGCAACTGCCTCTACCATCTCGGTCTGAAATCCGCCGACATTCAGGGCAACCCGATGCGGGCATTGAGCCTGTATTACGCCTCCGCCTTCATCCTTTCTCTGGCAGCCGCGCCGTTTTTCGGTCCGCTCAAACTTTCAGACGGCCTCTCTTCCGCCGTTACCGATTGGCGCATTTGGTTGGTTGCCGCAGGCATGGTATTAATCGAACTCGGCTTTTTCTTGGCCTACCGCAGCGGCGGCTCGCCGCAATGGTCGGGCGTGGCAGTAAACGGTACTGCCGCCTTGTTGTTGGTACCGCTGGGCATCCTGCTGTTTCACGAACAATTTTCCGTGCAAAAAGTGCTGGGCATCGTACTCACACTCTCAGGCATCTATTTTTTGGCCTCCAAATAAAACGGCTTGATATCAATATGCTACCGTAATCCATAAATTTTATTGCACAAATTATATGCAGGCTATATGATGACCGACCACCTGCACCCACCATCAAAGACACACCGCTCTTCGGAGAAACCATCATGAAACTGCCCGTATTATTCATCGGCCACGGCAGCCCGCTCAATGCCATACGCGACTCCGCCTACACCGAAGAATGGCAAAACTACGGCGACGAACTGCTCGACGAATACGACGGCGAAATCGAAAGCATCCTCTGCATCTCCTCCCAATGGCAGACCGAAGGCACGCGCGTCACATCTGCCGAACAACCGTCCACCCTGCACGATTTCGACGACTTCCCCGACGAACTCTACCGAATCAATTATCCCGCCGAAGGCAACCCCGAACTGGCCGCCCGCATCGTCGCCCTGTTGGGGGAGGAGCAAGCCACCGCCGACCCGCAACGCGGCCTGGATTACAGCGCGTGGGCAGTATTAAAACGCCTCGTTCCCGCCGCCGACATCCCCGTCGTGCAAATGAGCCTCGACCGCCGCCTGAACGCCCAAGGCCACTTCGACCTGGCGGCCAAACTCGCCCCGCTGCGCAAAGAAGGCGTGCTGATTGTCGCCGCCGGCAACATCGTCTCCAACCTGCCGCTGCAAGACTGGCAACATCCCGACCGCGCGGGCAATGCCTACCCGTGGGCGGATTTGGCGCACGAACTGGTCAACAAATGGATAACCGGCCGCCGCTACGACCGCCTGCTGGACGAAGCCCAATATCCCGTCGCCATCCGTCAGGCATTCCACAACCGGCAGAATTTCTACCCGCTGCTCTACGCCCTGGCATTACGCGGCGAAAAAGAACCGATAGAATTTTTCAACGACGAAATCATCGGCAAATCCGTCAGCATGACTTCGCTGGTTATCGGCTTCGTCTGATTCCCGGAAGCGCGGCCCTCCTTTACAGTTATCGGCCGAATCATTATCATCCGGCCGATAAAAACAACAGGAAACGTCTGCCATGCCTGCCCGAAAACTCCTCTCCGGCCTCCTTGCCGCCGTCCTTTTCATCGCGCTTCCGGCTGCTGCCAAAGACATCGTTTGGAAACAGCAGACCATCACAATCGCAAAAAATCCAAGCCGCATCGCCGTTTACAATCCTGCCGCGCTCGACATCCTCGAAAGCCTGGGCGTACAAACCGCCGCATACAACGACGGAGACCAACCCGATCCCGCCAAACTCGCCGCCGAACCGCCCGAATTGATTATCCTCGGCGGCGCAACGGCAGGCCGTCTGAAAGATACCGCCGCCATCGCCCCCTCCCTCGACCTCACACCCGATACCGACAGCTACCTCACCGATCTTGCCGCCCGCACCATGCTGCTGGCCGACATATTCGGTAAAAACAAAGCCGCCGAACAAAAATTGAAAGCCGTATCCAACAAACGCGCCATCTTAAAACAACGCACCGAAGGCAAAACCGCCGTCTTCCTGCTGATGGAAAACGGCGGCTTCATCCCCCAATCCGAAGACGACCGCTTCGGCTTCTTCTACACCCTCTCCGGCCTGTACACACCCGACAATGCCGACTTAACTCATCATCCCGAAGACCCGCCACCCGCGCCGCTGCCGGAAAAAGCTTCCTCGCGCCAGAAAAAGGCCGCACGGGAAGCCGAAGAAAAACGGCTGGCCGAACAAAATGCGCGGTTGGAAAAACTGCTGGCCGCCCGTCCCAACTACATCGTCGTCCTCAACCCGCAGGCCGATGCATCCGCCACCCGCGCCGAACTGCAAAAACACCCCGTACTCGGCCGCTATTCCGCCCAAACCATCCTTCTCGATACCGGCTCTTGGTACCGCATCGGCGCGGGGCTGGACAACACCGCCCGCATGTTGGACGAACTGATACGGGCAACCGACTGAAACACCGAGGCCGTCTGAAAACCCGTCAGGTTTCGTGGGAAAGCCGATTTTCCGCACCCCGGCGGCCCGATAGGCAGTCTCTCAGGCGGAAGACGGTTTCTCACGAATCCCTTTCGACTCCGCCGACCTACACGACACGCCCGGCCACACCCGAACCGAATATACCCGGCCGAACCGGTGCGGAAGTGGCAAACGTGCGCCCTATCCGTTCCGACCCGTTTTTTACAGTATAAAACCCGCGGCAAGGCAAACGCGGCAAAGCAGGCAACACCTCAACCGGACATACAAAAAGGCCGTCTGAAAACATCAGCTTCTGTGAAGTAAATGTTTTCAGACGGCCTTTATTCAAAAATATCCGTTATCCGGCCATTGCGGCGAAAACTGCTTCCGCCGCCGCCACGGTTTCGTCTATCAGTTCGGGTGTGTGTGCGGCGGAAACGAAGCCGGCTTCGTAGGCCGACGGACCGAAGGCGACGCCGCGTTCCAACATGCCGTGGAAGAAATGTTTGAAACCGTCGGTATTCGAACGCGCCATGTCGGCGTAGTTTTGCGGCACATAGTCGGCGAAATACAGGCCGAACATGCCGCCCACGCTGTCGGCGGTAAACGCCACGCCTGCTTTGGCGGCGGCCGTCTGAAAGCCTTTAACCAACTGTTCGGTGCGCGCGGTCAGGTTTTCGTAGAAGCCTTCGCGCCGGATGATTTCCAGTGTTTTCAGTCCGGCCGCCACGGCCACGGGGTTGCCCGACAAAGTACCCGCCTGATACACGCCGCCCAGCGGGGAGATGCAGGCCATGATGTCTTTGCGCCCGCCGAACGCCGCCAGCGGCATACCGCCGCCGATGACTTTGCCCATTGTGGTGAGGTCGGGCGTGATGCAGTGCAGCGACTGCGCGCCGCCGAGCGCGACGCGGAAGCCAGTCATCACTTCGTCGTAAATCAACACCGCACCGTGTTTGGCGGTGAGGGAACGCAGGGCGCGGACGAAGTTTTCAGACGGCCTGACCAGATTCATATTGCCTGCGAACGGTTCGACAATCACGCAGGCAATTTCGCCGCCGATTTTTTCAAACGTTTCTTCCAATTGGGCGGTGTTGTTGTATTCGAGCACCAGCGTGTGCTTGGTGAAATCGGCCGGCACGCCGGCGGAAGACGGGTTGCCGAAGGTGAGCAGGCCGCTGCCGGCTTTGACCAGCAGGCTGTCGGAATGGCCGTGGTAGCAGCCTTCGAACTTGATGATTTTGTCGCGGCCGGTAAAGCCGCGCGCGAGGCGGATGGCCGACATGGTGGCTTCGGTGCCGGAGCTGACCAGCCGCAGTTGTTCGACGCTGGGCACGAGTTCGGCGATTTTTTCGGCGATGACGATTTCCGCCTCGGTAGGCGCGCCGAACGACAAGCCGCCCAACGCCGCTTCGCGCACGGCTTCGATGACTTCGGGGTGCGCGTGTCCGACAATCGCAGGTCCCCACGAGCCGACGTAATCGGTGTAGCGCGTGCCGTTTTCGTCCCACACATACGCGCCTTGGGCTTTTTTGATGAAGCGCGGCACGCCGCCGACGCTGCCGAATGCGCGGACGGGGGAATTCACGCCGCCGGGGATGATGGCTTTGGCGCGATTGAACAGGGTTTCGTTGCGGTCGGTCATAATTATTCCTTTCGAGGCCGTCTGAAAACGCGGCCGGATAAATTTGCATCAGACGGTATGATACCGTAAATCGGACCAAGCCATTCCGTTAATCCGTATCGATATCGGCTTGACCATATAAATTTGATAATATTTATCGTTTGTTAGATAATCTTACCGTTTCTTCGGGGTCTCCCCGCCTGTAAACATTCATTGATTTTTATATTTTCCCCACATAATGAGGTTCCATATGAAAAAACGTAATGCCGTCATTCTCGGTGCGGCTTTGGGTATTTCTGCTTCTTTCTGTACCTACGCCGCCGATTTCGGCCACGAGCAAACTTTGACCATCAGCGGCAAACCTGCCTATTTGGCCGAAACATCCGCCCGCGTCCTAGCCAATCAGAATGCCACTGCTCCGGAATTGGTAGAAGACATTACCGACGGTTTTGGCGCGAAAAAAATACCCGGCTACAAACTGATGGTAATGGGTCGTACCTATTCTATGGCCGCCGAAACCAAACCGCCGAAACCGGGTCAAACCCAATGGCGGGAAAATGCTTATGTCCACAGGGGCATCAAATTGTATCTCGGCATTCCGGTTACCGGCGGCAAAATGGATTTGGCCAATGCGAAGCTGATCAACATCGGCGTGGTGGATGATGACGGCGGCTCCGCCCCCCACGTTCCCGAAGAAAAAATCCGGCCGGTAGGCAAACAGTTGATGGGAAAAGATACAAAAATTGAAAAAGCCAAACTGCGCATCAGCGAATTGGATTTTCCCGATATGGATAAAGGGGAAACCAGCGGCGGCGGCGTGCGCTTGGAAGCGGAAGCCGTTATCGACGGCAAACCCGTCCACACCAAAATCAACAGCACATTTGCCCGCTTTTATACAGGCAAACCGGCCAGTGCCGGGGCATTCAAGGCTGATGCGCGTTTGATGAAATAAGCGAAGACGAAAAAATCAGGAGCTGCCCGCATTTCAAAAAGGCAGCTCCTTTATGATGCTTCCAGACAGGAGGCCGTCTGAAAAACCTTGTGCTACCAACGCACCATTAGCGCGCGGTGATCCGAATGCCGCCAAGGCAAAGGTTCGGCACGCACCGGCTGTTTTGCCAAAACATGATCGAGGTTTAGCCCGAACGGCAGCCAGGTTGGCGTCCCAAACCGTGTCTGCGCCCGTATGCCCGCCGTTTCGGTAAAGCTGCGGAACAGTGGCGAAAACGGGCTGCTGTTCAGATCGCCAACCACCAGCACATTTTCTTCCTTCCCGATGAATACGGCCGTCTGCGCCAAATATTCCCGTCGTTCCACCGCCAATGAGGCACTGACGGGCGGCGGCGGATGAAGGGCAAATAAGGCAGTATTGCCCGCTACCGCACGGATATACGGATAATCGCCGACAAACCTTACCTCACAGCCGGCCAGGGGCTTCCTACTCCACACTGCCAGGGCAAACGGACTGTCCGACTCCCATTCGCAACCATAGGGATAACTGCGGCGCAAAGCCTGCCATCCACTGACAGCCAAATCGATTTCCGCCAAAGCCAGCACTTCCGGCGCGGCAGCCAAAATCTTTGCCGATTCTTCGGCCGCCTTGGGATTATCGAGATTCACGTTGTACCACAACAGGCTGTGATATGTTTCAGACGGCCTCTCCCCTTCGAAAGGCTGCGCCAGCCACAGCAACAGCACAGATGCCGCACATAGCCATAGCCAACGTTTCCAACCACTGTCCAAACAAACCGCCAACACGAAAACGGCGGCATAATAAGGCACAAAATGGCTGAACAACTCAGCCAGCCAATACGATGCGCCGACATTGCCCGCCAATACCGCAATCACCGATAAAACCGCCAATATCCGCACCCTTTGAACGGCAAACTGCCGCCAACCGAATTTTTTATCCATATTTTTTCCAAACTGCAATAATGCAGCCATGTAACTATCGGTTTGTCTATTATAAACTTCCGCCTTCAATCATATAGGGGCATACGGTATTGCTGCCGATCGCATCCATTTTTTCCTCACCCATTTTACTTTACGGAAAATTCTATCATGAAAAACAACCACCTTGCCTGCGCCGTTTTAGCCGCTTTGCTGTCTATCCAAACCCTGCCGGCATTTGCCGCCAAACCTGATACCGCTTCAACTGTAGGAACACCCTCACAGAGCAATCCTGCTCCTGCAGATGCCGGACTTCCCGCCAACCTCGCCGAACAAATGGTTGTCGGCCCGGCGGTTATCGATTTGGGCAACCAGGCAAAACTGAAACTGCCCGAGACCTTTGCAAAATCCCCCCAAAATCCC
>NZ_KV790764.1:0-3947 GCF_001807735.1 Neisseria sp. HMSC31F04
CCATAAAGATTTTCGCCGTTTTTTTTCTTCTAATCACCCAGTGCAAAAATAAACACCTCCCCACACTTCAGGTTTCGTTAAAACTATACCCCAGCCCGTGATGGGTGCGGATGTGTTCGTCGGCGATTCCGGCTTCGCGCAGTTTGTGGCGTAGGGCGCGGATGTGGGTGTTGATGGTGTGCGGGTCGGAGGGGCGGTTGCCGCCGAACATGGCGGTGAGCAGTTCTTCGCGGCTGAACACGCGGCCGGGTCGGTGCAGCAGGGTGCGCAGCAGGCGGTATTCGCCCTGCGTGAGCGGCAGTTCGCGCCCTTGGTGGCGGATGCAGCAGGCGGGCGCGTCGTCGTGCCATACTGGTACGGATTCGGTTTCGGCGGCGGGCTGTGTTTGTGTGCGCCGCAGCACGGCTTTTACGCGGGCGACGAGTTCGCGCGGACTGAAGGGTTTGCCGATGTAGTCGTCTGCGCCGAGTTCGAGGCCGAGGATGCGGTCGGTTTCTTCGTCTTGGGCGGTGAGCATGATGACGGGCTGGGGATGTTGCGGGCGCAGGGTTTTGAGCAGTTCGAAGCCGTCGGTGTCGGGCAGGCCGACGTCGAGCAGGAGCAGGTCGAAGTGTTCGCGCGCGAGCAGTTGCCGTGCCTGCTCTGCGGTGGGGGCGATGCGTGCGGTGAAATGGGCGCGGGCGAGGGAGAGTTCGACTAGTTCGGCGATTTCGCGTTCGTCTTCGATGATGAGGATATGCGGGTTCATGGAATAGGGAATTAACAAGCCGTCAATATAAGGCGGCAAGCCGTAGAGAAAATAAAGTTCATCCGTTCATTGTACGCAAGAGTGGCAGGCTGCACATCATTTTCAGGCTGCAATCTTCATAAAATCTTCACAACTGCCCCACAGGAAATTGACGGCGTTCCGGCATACTGGACGCTGTCGGCAAACGGAAGTCCGTTGCCCAAAACCTTTCTATGGAGCAGAAAATGACGAAAAAATTATGGAGCGTAATCGGCCTGTGTATCGCCTTTGCCGTGGTATTGCTGTGGATTTACGGACTGGCCGAACAGCGGAGCGAATACCAGTCCAGCATACTGCTGGGGGCGGAGGGCTACCACATGGTTGTCCGCAGCGTGAAATACGGCATGGTATTGGTGGTGTTGGTGTTTTCTTCGTTCTTTTTAAGCGAAATCCTGCAGGAATGGCGCATCCATCCCGTGCAGTATCTGCTGGTAGGCGCAGCGTTGTCGATTTTCTACCTGCTGTTGCTCTCGCTGGCGGAACATGTCGGCTTTACTGCCGCTTATGCCATCGGTGCGGCGGCGTGTATCGGCTTGCTGTTTTGGTATCTGCGCTTCGTGCTGGCCACCACGCGCGGGGTGCATATGATGACGGCGCTGCTCGTTGCGGCCTACGGTACGATGTTTGTGCTGATAAAAATGCAGCAATACAACCTGCTGGCCGGCTCTTGTCTGCTGTTTGCAGCGCTGTTCGCGGTGATGTATTACACACGGGAGATTGATTGGTATGCGCTGAGTGACGAAAAATCAGACAATCACACTAATGTGATTGAAGAAAGGATGGCTGCACGTCAAAATCATGACATGCAATAAGGCTGTATAAAGGGGAGGCCGTCTGAAAACTGTGTTTCAGACGGCCTCCTCTTCTTTCTTACCTAACATCCGCTTTCAGCCATGCCTGACGCGAACAGGCAAATAACAGCAGGCAGCCGGCAACGGTGGAACACAGCATCAGGGAAACCATCACATACACCGTACCATTATGCAGCAACGTCGCCAGCCAACCCATGCCTGCACCAATCAGCGACGTAACCGCCATCAGCAAAGCATTCGCGCTGCCGCCGACTTCCCTGAAATAAGACATAAAGCAGGCCTGCGTGTTTGCCGTAACCAAACCCTGAGTGCCGACCGAAACCATCAGGCACAGCACCAGCAAAGGTAACGGCGGCAGCCCGCCGCAAGCCCACACCAACAACAATGCAGCCGAATTTGCAGCCAATTGGATGGCCAAGCCCCACAACAAAATATCTTCCGCGTTACTGCCGCTTTTCAACCGCCAGGCCGTAATGCGGTTAAACGCCATCATCGTTACAATATTGCTGCCGAACACGAATGCATAAATAAACGGTGTCAAACCATACAGCTTCATATAAACAAAAGAAGATTCGGTTAAGAAAACAAACATCGAACCGAAACTGAACGCCTGAAAAAACATGAAGCCCAAAGCGGGCACGGTTTGCAGTACACGACGGTAACGCCGCAGCATATCGCCGAAAAAATGCTGGTCAAGCCGCCCGTTTGCCTCCGATTTCGGCAAAAAACGCCACATCAATGCAAATACGGCCAAAGAATACAACAATAAAAAAACAAAAATCAGCCGCCATCCGCCGATACGCTGCAATCCTGACCCCAACATAGGCGCGGCCAACGGTGCAGACATCATCACGATGCCGATTAGCGCAAACATCTGCGCCGCCTGTCTGCCTTCGTAAAAATCGCGCACCACCGCCCCGGCCATCACTGCTGCCATTCCGCCGCCGAAAGCCTGCAGCAACCGCAGCACGACCAACTGCTCCATGGTTTGAAGCAAGGCCAAGGCCAGCGAAGCGGCCGCATACAGCCCCAAGCCGCCCAAAGCCACCGTACGCCTGCCTTTCACATCCGACACCGCACCGCCCAGCAGCTGGCCGAACGCCACACCGAACATAAAACTGCTCAGGCTTTTCTCAATCAACTTTACCGGCACCTGCAAATCGTCTGACAACGACAAAATTGCCGGCAAATAAGCATCGACGGATAAAGGCATAATCGCCGTCATCGTTGCCAGCAAAAAGGCCATCTGTTTATTACTTAAAGGAATTTTCCTATCCATTCACTATCCCGCAAATACAGCCGCACACAGCGGCAAAACGGTGGAATTATAACACCCGCACCACCCCATACCCGATGTCCCGTAGGCCCGTCTCACACCCTTTTCAGACGGCCTATCCGTTCACTGTTGTATTTTTCACTTTTTTCCGCAAAAAAACGCCTTTTCCCGTTTATTGCTTGACTACATTGCTTAACAAAGGTAAAAAGACAGTTAAGCCCGACTGGGGCAAATACTCTAAAATAATAAGACAACGTCTTACTGTTTACTGTAAACCCGTCCGGCTTGGTTTGATCAATTTTTTAGATATGGAAAGTAGTATTTATGGCAACCGGTACTGTTAAATGGTTTAACGATGCAAAAGGCTTTGGTTTTATCACTCCTGATGAAGGCGGCGATGATTTGTTCGCACATTTCTCTGCCATCAACATGGAAGGCTTCAAAACCCTGAAAGAAGGCCAAAAAGTTTCTTTTGATGTCACCAGCGGCCCCAAAGGCCTTCAGGCTGCAAACATCCAGGCGGCTTAAGCATCCAAACTAGCCGGTTTGTCCGGTTTTAACAGCATGGCGGGTTTCAGACCTGCCATTTTTTCTATCCGTCGATTCACATAACAAGGGGAAAATATGTCCGACTATCAACAAGCCCAGCAACAACTGACCGAAATGATTGATTACCTCCGCACCCACCAATCCACAGATTGCGCGGCTGCCGAACGCGAAGACGATGACTTGGTACGGCTCAGCCTACAACAACGGATTCTGACGCCGAACGACTCAACCACCATCGAACGGATTGATCAATACTACAAAAAATTCTTTGCCGACAAACAGGCGTAGGGCTCTTTCCAATTCCAAATATTGCCGAATACCCGACGGCTACCGCAAGGCGGTATATATCGCCAAACGGCAAAAGTGATACGGTAAGGTCCATTGGCAAACGACTGTTGTAAAGGCATCATCACACTCCAAAAAAGCCATCACAAGGCTGTCCATTGCAGTCAAAGGCCGTCTGAAAGTTTATGCGAGTCTCTCTAACAAACTTTCAGACGGAGACCTTTGCAAAATTCCTTTT
>NZ_KV790765.1:0-22964 GCF_001807735.1 Neisseria sp. HMSC31F04
GGGAGGGAGAAGGAATTTTGCAAAGGTCTCAGAAAGTGATGATGGTCGGCACTTCTACGGTGAGCGGATTGAATGAGCCGTCATTGATGCCCTGCCACAGTCCGAAGGGTATCATAATCAGCAGGGCAAAGGCCCAAAACAGGGTAATGAGGTATTCCAGATACAACGGCCACAGGCGGAGGTTTTGCATTCTGAGCATCTGACGGAAATATTTGAGGACGGTTTCCGCACCGCCCTGCGCCCATCGCAGCCGTTGCCGGTAGAGGCCGATCAGGGTTTCGGGCATCAATACCCAGCAAAGGGAGCGGGGTTCGTAGCCGACGCTGTAACCTGCCGTTTGTGCTTTCCAGGTGATGTCTATGTCTTCGGTAATCATGTTTTCGCTCCAGCCGCCCAACTCCAGCAGGATGTCGCGGCGCAGGCAGAGGATGACGCCGGAGAGTGTGAACAACATGCCGGAGATACTTTGGGAGCGTTTGATCAGGCCGATGATCGAGCTGAATTCGGCCACTTGCAGTTTGCCGAGCAGGGTGCTGCGGTTGCGCACGCGCGGATTGCCGGTCAGTCCGCCGAGATTGGGGTCCGTTTCCATACTTTGTACGAAGTATGACAATGCGCCGTAGTCGAGGACGGAGTCGCCGTCGATGCAGACGATATATTTTCCTTGGGCATGGCGCAGGCCGTGGTTGAGTGCCGAAGCTTTGCCGCCGTTGGCCTGATGAAGGACGCGGATGCGGTCGTGCTGCGCCGCCCAGCTGCGGATGAGCGGCAGTGTGTCGTCCGTGCTGCCGTCATCGATAAAAATCAGTTCGTAATCCGGATAGTCGAGATTGAGCAGGTGCGGGATGGAGGTTTGCAGGTTGCGGGCTTCGTTGAAGCAGGGGATGAGGACGCTGACGGGCGGAGTGTTTGTGCATGTGTCGTCGGCATCGCGGTTTTCCCAGATCAGGAAATACAGCAGTGCGGAGATGGTCCAATAAGCAGCCATGATGCCGGGGTAAAGCAGCACGAAGAGGCCGAAATAGTCATACCATTGCATAGGTCGGATGGGCGAAACGTGTTTTCAGACGGCCGTCAGGCCGTCTGAAAATGGTTTTAGGCTTTTTTGACGAATTCGGATTTCAGATTCATCGCGCTGCCGTCGATTTTGCAGCCGATGTTGTGGTCGCCCTCCTGCAGGCGTATGCCTTTGACTTTGGTGCCTTGCTTGATGACCATCGAACTGCCTTTGACTTTCAGGTCTTTAATCAGCACCACGGTGTCGCCGTCTTGCAAAACCGCGCCGTTGGCATCTTTGACATTCAAGCCTTCATTGGCGGCCGGTGTTTCGGTTTCGTTCCATTCGTGGGCGCATTCGGGGCAGACATATTGTCCGCCGTCTTCGTAGGTGTATTCCGATTGGCATTGCGGGCAGGGGGGTAATGACATGGTTTGTTTCCTGATTGTTTTTTGATAAATGAAGACGGGATTATACAGGTGGTTTGCCGGAAAGGCCGAATGGCCGGCCTTTGGTTTTTTCGGGGTAGCTAGAGGCCGTCTGAAAATATGAATGAGGGTGTAATTATCCGGTATGCCATAGTTTGATAAGATGTAAAAAAGCCATCTGAACATCGGTTATAGATGTTTCAGACGGCTTTTTTCAGTTTTAGCCTACTTTGTCGCCCGGCTGCGCGCCTGCATCGACATCGAGCAGCCTCAGTTTGCCCTCGGCGGTGGCGGCGGAGAGGATCATGCCTTCGGATACGCCGAATTTTGCCATTTTGCGCGGGGCGAAGTTGGCGACGGCGATGACCATGCGGCCGTTCAATTCGGCGGGGTTGGGATAAGACGCGGCGATGCCGGAGAAGATGATGCGTTTTTCAAAACCGAAATCGAGGTCGAATTTTAAGAGTTTGGTGCTGCCTTCGACGGCTTCGCAGTTCAATACTTTGGCGACGCGCATGTCGATTTTCATGAAGTCGTCGAAGCTCGCCTGCTCGGCGACTTTTTCGTATTTGCTCTCTTCGGCGGCAAGCGCGGGGGTCGTCTGAATGCTTTGTTTGTTGGCTTCGATTAAATCGTCCACTTGTTTTTGCTCCACTCGTTGCATTAAATGTTCGTATTTGTTGATGGCGTGTTCGCCTAGGGTTTCGCGCGTGTTCGCCCAGGTAATCGCGTCCAGATTGAGGAAGCGCGCGGCGTTGGCGGCGGTTTGCGGCAACACGGGGGCGAGGTAGGCGGTCAGCATGGTGAAGGCGTTGATGAGTTCGCTGCATACTTCGTGCAGGCGTTCGTCTTGACCTTCCTGCTTGGCGAGTTCCCACGGCTTGTTGGCATCGACGTATTCGTTCACGGCATCCGCCAATGCCATGATGTCGCGCAGGGCGCGGGCGTATTCGCGGTTTTCGTATTGTTCGGCGATGGTATCGCTTTCGGCAGCGAGTTTTGCCAGCAATGCGCTGCCTGAAACGTCTTTCAGACGACCTTCAAAGCGTTTGGCGATGAAACCTGACGCGCGGGCGGCGATGTTGACGTATTTGCCGACGAGGTCGCTGTTTACGCGCGAGATAAAGTCTTGCAGGTTCAAATCGATGTCTTCGATTTTGCTGTTGAGTTTGGCGGCGATGTAGTAGCGCATCCACTCGGGGTTCAGGCCTTGTTCCAGATAGGATTTGGCGGTGATGAATGTGCCGCGCGATTTGGACATTTTTTGTCCGTCCACGGTCAGGAAGCCGTGAGCGTACACGCCGGTCGGGGCGCGGTGGCCGGAGAAATGCAGCATGGCGGGCCAGAACAGGGCGTGGAAATAGAGGATGTCTTTGCCGATGAAGTGGTACATCTCGGTTTGGCTGTCGGCTTTGAAGTATTCATCGAAATCGATGCCGATGCGGTCGCACAGGTTTTTAAACGACGCCATGTAGCCGACGGGCGCGTCCAACCAGACGTAGAAGTATTTGCCCGGCGCGTCGGGGATTTCGAAACCGAAATACGGCGCGTCGCGGGAGATGTCCCAGTCGGACAGGGTGGTTTCTTCGCCTTCGCCCAGCCATTCTTTCATTTTGTTGAGAGCTTCTGGTTGCAGATGGGGCTTGCCGTCGTGCGGGTTGTTGCCGGAAGTCCATGCTTTGAGGAAGTCGGCGCATTCGCCCAGTTTGAAGAAGAAGTGTTCGGATTCGCGCAATTCGGGTTTGGCACCGGAAACGGCGGAATACGGGTTGATCAGTTCGGTCGGGGAATAGGTCGTGCCGCAGACTTCGCAGTTGTCGCCGTATTGGTCTTGGGCGTGGCATTTCGGGCATTCGCCTTTGACGAAGCGGTCGGGCAGGAACATTTGTTTTTCGGGGTCGAAAAGCTGCTCGATGACGCGGCTTTCGATTTTGCCGTTGGCTTTCAGCACGCGGTAAATGTCTTGGGAAAACTGTTTGTTTTCAGGGGAGTGGGTGCTGTAATAATTGTCGTAGCCGATGAAAAAGCCGGTGAAGTCGGCGAGGTGCTCTTCGCGCACTTTGGCAATCATGTCTTCGGGCGCGATGCCTTGTTTTTGCGCAGCCAGCATCACGGGCGTGCCGTGGGTGTCGTCGGCGCAGCAGTAGTGGCACTCGTGGCCGCGCAGTTTTTGAAAGCGCACCCAAACGTCGGTTTGGATGTGTTCGACCATGTGGCCGAGGTGGATGCTGCCGTTGGCATAGGGCAGCGCGGAGGTAACGAGGATTTTGCGTGGTTTGGTCATGTCGGTTATCGGTTAAATCATGTGAAAATAAGGGGGTATTATGCCACAAAGAGCGGCGGGTCAAGTGAGGCCGTCTGAAAACGTTTTTCCGGCCGGAGTATGTTTTCAGACGGCCTGATTGGTATGGTGAGGCATCAGTGGAGCATGATGGCTACCAGGCTGCCGACGGTCATGTAAACGACGGCAGCGGCTTTTTCCAGCAGGGAGATGACGGGTTCCATAATCGGATACAGCAGCCTGGTCATCAGCAGGAAGAAGATGATCCAGGTGCCGTAGGGTTCGATTTTTTGGTATTGCACCGACCATTTCGCAGGCAGGAAGCTGTCGATAAAGCGGCCGCCGTCCAAAGGAAGGATGGGCAGCATGTTGAGGGTGAACAGTACGATGTTGATGGAGATGCCGTATTGTGTCATGCCGTAGAGGGGTTCTTGGAAGGATTCGGGGACGACGAGGCCGAACAGGCCCAACAGCAATGCCCAGCCGAAGGCCATGGCAAGGTTGGCCAAGGGGCCGGCAACGGCGATGGTGCGCCAAGCGATTCTGGTGTTGCGGAGGTTGCGGCTGATGACGGGGACGGGTTTTGCCCAGCCGAACAGGAAGGGGGACTGCATCAGCAGCAGGGCCGCGGGGACGAGGATGGTGCCGATCAAGTCGATATGCGCCAAGGGGTTGAGTGTCAGCCTGCCCAGTTTTTCCGCCGTATTGTCGCCCCAATAGCGGGCGGCGTAGGCATGGGCGGCTTCGTGAAGGGTAATGGCCAGCAGCAGGGGGGCGACGGCCAGGAGGAAGGTGGCTAAATCAAATTGCATGTAAGGTTCTTTCGGTTTGGAAGGGCACTGTTGGCCGTCTGAAAATATTTCGTTATCCTAATTCAAATTTAATCCGGAATAAATGGATGAAATCGCCACCGCGTTATTGGCCATATGGACGGCGATGCTCCAACGGATGTCGCGCAGGTGGAGGTATGCGATACATAAAACCGCCCCCATTGCGCCGTATATCGCCAATGACGGCCAGTCGTAAAGCGAGTGCATAAAACCGAAAATCAGCGCGGAAAGGACTACGGCGGTAAAGCGTCCGGCGAAGGTTTGCAACGTGTCGCCAAAAATATTAAGCAGGATACCGCGAAACAACCACTCCTCCGCCAATGGCGCGACCAATACCACATCGGCCAAAACCAGTATGGCGGGCAGGCTGCGCACCCATTCGATAATCGCCTGTTGGTTTTCCAATTCCTGCGGCGGGATGCCGAACATCCATTCCAAAACCGGATGGCCGTAAGTGCCGATTAAGAATAAAAGGCCGAGGTAGGTTGCCGACCAAACAATCTTCTTCCGCATGGGGATAAGGTTGCGGTTGGCGAAGTAGGTATGGGTATGCCTGCCGGAGCGGTAGCTCCAATACAGCGGCAGCAGTATGATGCAGGCGGCTGCGGCGAAAACGGGCGGTTGATAGAGGGCTGCGTTCGGGCTGATGCTCCCGGCCTGCTTGTTTGTGATGGAAAAGGACGCAATCAGCATCGGCAGCAGGTTTATCCAAAACAAATAGCAGACGAATAAGACGGATTGGTTTGTTTTGTTCATTGGTTTTGTTTGCCGTTCGTGCTTTCAGACGGCCTCAAAGGCCGAAAACGGCTTTGTCGCCCCTGCCTTCGCGCACCAATACCGTGCCGTCGGTCATGTCCACCACCGTGGTCGGTTCCATGCCGCACCAGCCGCCGTCTATCACCAAGTCCACCGAATGCTCCAAACGGTCGCGGATTTCGTAAGGGTCGGACAACGGCTCGCCGTCTTCTGGTAGCATCAGCGTGCAGCTTAACAACGGTTCGCCCAATTCGTTCAGCAGCGCAAGGGCGATTTTATTGTCGGGGACGCGCAGGCCTATGGTTTTACGCTTCGGATGCAGCGTGCGGTTCGGCACCTCTTTGGTTGCCTGAAGGATAAAGGTGTAACTGCCGGGGGTGGCGGCTTTCAATTGGCGGAACTGGCTGTTGTCTACTTTGGCGTAAGTGCCCAGTTCGCCCAAATCGGCGCACATCAGTGTCAGATGGTGCTTCAAATCGATTTGGCGGATACGCAAAATCCGCTCCATCGCTTCCTTATCGCCCAAACGGCAGCCGAGCGCGTAGCAGGAATCGGTTGGGTAGGCGATTACGCCGCCGTTGCGGACGATTTCCGCCGCCTGTTTGATTAACCGTTCCTGCGGATTGTCGGGATGGATGGCGAAAAACTGTGCCATAGGGAACTCCTTGTTAAAGCCTGTTGCCGCAAATACGACGTCCTGCTAGCCGAAAAAAATGTGAAATGATACTCTAGCGGCCGTTACAACAAAAGGAAAAAATATGCGTCAATTCGCCGTCTTAATTTTGGCTGCGGCACTGTCGGCCAATGTTTGCGCCGAAAATGCGGCAGACATGTCGATGAAGTGGGCAACGCCGGTCAAACAGGATGCCAATCTCTACCGTTTGGACGACAAACTCTACCTCAGCGAACAGCTTACCCGCTCCGATGCGGCCGCAGTGCAGAGTTTGGGCATCAAAAGCGTCATCAACCTGCGTTTTTTCGACCGCGACGATAACGAAACCGCCTTGTCGGGAAGCGGCATCGCCCTGTTTAACAAACCGCTGCTGACTTGGCGCATCAAGCCGAAACACATCGCCGAAACCCTGTATCTGATTGAGCAACGGCAAAAACAAGGCCCTGTTTTAATTCATTGTTACCACGGTGCGGACCGTACCGGCTTGATTTCGGGCATGTACCGCGTCATTTACCAAAACTGGCCGATTGAAGAAGCCAAACGGGAAATGCAGCAGGGGCCTTACGGCTATCACAGCATTTGGCGCAACATCGCCAATATGTTTACGGAAGAAAAAGTGGCCAAGGTGCGGGAGGAATTGGCACGCATCCGCCAACGGGAAGAAAACCGAAGCCGGTAGATAAAAGGATGGAAATATTTTTCAGACGGCCTTTAAAAAAAGCTTGACGCATTTCTAAAACCCCATTATTATACGCGCTTCCCTTTTACGGGTCGTTAGCTCAGTCGGTAGAGCAGCGGACTTTTAATCCGTTGGTCGAGCGTTCGAATCGCTCACGACCCACCAAATCAAATATAAAGAGCCAAGTTTGAAATAACTTGGCTCTTTATATTTGATTTGAAGGAAGGTGATGCAGGCAATGCGGTTTGACGAGAAACGGGGAGTGTTGTGATTGGCATGCCGTTTGCGCTTTTCCGTCAGTCTGCGTCAGGCATTGCAGAACATATTGTTTTTGGTACAATGCCGCCTGAAATGAATCCCGCAAGCCGCCGTCCGACCGCGCGGCTTGCCTTTTTATTGTTTCACCGATGGCCGTGCCTCCCGCTTTAATATAGGCTGGGAAACCATCGCTTCCAGGAATAGAAAGATATGAAAAAAATCCCTTTGACCATTCGGGGTGCCGAACTGCTGAAAAACGAACTCCAACAGCTTAAAAGCGTGGCGCGTCCAGAGGTAATCGCAGCCATAGCGGAAGCCCGCTCGCATGGCGACTTGTCTGAAAATGCCGAATACGAGGCAGCCAAAGAAAAACAAGGATTTATCGAAGGCCGAATCGCCGAAATCGAGCATAAATTGTCTCACGCCCATATCATCAATCCTGCCGAAATCCATGCCGAAGGCAAGGTGGTGTTCGGCGCAACCCTGATGCTGGAAGACCTCGACAGCGGCGACCATGTGCGTTACCAAATCGTCGGAGAGGACGAAGCCGACATTAAAGCAGGCAAGATTTCCGTTGTTTCCCCGATTGCCCGCGCTTTAATCGGCAAGGAAGAGGGGGATGTTGCCGAAGTTCAGGCGCCGGGTGGCGTGCGCGAATACGAAATTGTCGAAGTGCAGTACGTCTGACCTTGTTTTTTACCTGCAACAGGTAGTCAAGGCTGCTGATAACCGTTACAATCGCCCACTTCTTATTTCTAATAACCAAAACCATCTGAAAATGGAGTTTTAATATGACAGCAAAAGGACAAATGCTGCAAGATCCTTTCTTGAATGCCCTTCGTAAAGAACATGTGCCGGTTTCCATCTACCTTGTAAACGGCATTAAGTTGCAGGGGCAGGTCGAATCGTTCGACCAATACGTCGTGCTGTTGCGTAACACATCAGTTACCCAAATGGTCTACAAACACGCTATTTCCACCATCGTTCCCGCCCGCGCGGTCAGCCTGCAACACGAAGCAAAAGCAGCGGAAGCAGAAGCGCCTGCAGCGGAATAAACGGTTTGCTTGAACAGGCCGTCTGAAAGTTTGAACTGCTCTTTGTCGGGCTGGATGAAATATTCAGTTTGATTGGGGCAGTTTAAATTTTCAGACGGCCTTTAAACCGTCTATGCAGGATCAAAATTGAATCAATCAAATTCAAATCGGCACAGGCGGCAAAGCGATGGCTGAAACAATACAAGCCGTATGGCAAACCAAGCCGAGCCATATTGATTTAAAGTAGTCCCCGGGGCAGACAAATCGATTTTTCATCCGAGCAAGGCAAGGCCGTATTCCATTTGCCGTTAAACATCGAACCGTTTTCAGGAACAACCAATGAATATTCGTGATACCGAACGCATCCGTCACAACACCAAAATCATTGCCACACTGGGGCCGGGCAGCAATAACGTCGAACTTTTGCGCGACATGATTATTGCCGGCGGGTTAAATGTCATCCGCTTCAACTTCAGCCACGGCGATGCCGAATTCCACCGCGCCAATGCCGAAATCGTGCGTGAGGCGGCACGGCAGGCGCGTCAGGAAGTTGCCATTATGGCCGATTTGCAGGGGCCGAAAATCCGCATCGGCAAAATTGCGGGCGGCGGTATCAACGTCAAAGCGGGCGAAACTCTGATGCTGGATGCCGCGTGGAGCGGAGAGGGCGGACGCGAACGCATCGGCCTCGACTACCGAGAGCTGCCGGATGACGTCAAATCCGGTGACGTACTGCTGTTGGACGACGGCCTGCTTACCCTGACCGTTACCGAAGTAAACGGCAGCGAAATCCGCACCGTCGCACAAAACGACCATTTCCTGAAAAGTAACAAAGGCATCAACAAACAGGGCGGCGGCCTGAGTGCCGGTTCGTTTACCGAAAAAGATTTCCGCGACCTCAAAACGGCCGTTGCCATCGGCTGCGACTATCTGGCCGTCAGCTTCGTTAAAAATGCGGAAGACATGAAAATCGCCCGCGACCTTTTGCAGGCCGAATGCCAAGACCGCCCGCGTCCCGGATTGGTGGCCAAAATCGAACGCATCGAAGCGGTGCACAACCTCGACAGCATCATTGAAGCTTCAGACGGCATCATGGTGGCGCGCGGCGATTTGGCAGTGGAAGTCGGCAATGCGGCCGTTCCCGCACTGCAAAAACGCATGATCAAACGCGCACGCGAATTGCGCCGTTTCAGCATCACCGCCACCCAAATGATGGAATCGATGATTACCAACCCCGTGCCGACACGCGCCGAGGTCAGCGATGTGGCCAACGCCGTACTCGACGGCACCGATGCCGTCATGTGTTCGGCAGAAACCGCCGTCGGAGCCTATCCTTTTGAAACCGTAAAGCAAATGGCCGCCATCTGCGCCGCCGCCGAAAAAGAACAGGATTCTTTGATTGGCACTATAGATGATTTCGACGACAGCCGCCGCATCGACCACGCCATTGCGGGCGGTGCCGTCCATGTTGCCCGTGAAGTGGATGCCAAAGCCATCGTCGCCCTGACCGAAAGCGGTACGACCGCATTCCAAATCAGCCGCTACGGCATCCAAATCCCGATTTACGCCCTCACACCCAACACGTCCGCCCAACGCCGCATGGCCATGTATCGCGGCGTACGCCCGCTGCACCTGGAAACCAGTACCGACCATGATACCGCCCTGGAGCAAGTGGAAAACGAATTGATCAGGCTCGGCGTATTGAAAAGCGGCGACCAATACATCATCACCAGTGGCCGCCGTATGCGCGAAAGCGGCAGCACCAACACCTTGCAGGTCATACAGGCAAAGTAGGGCGCAGACAGGGATAGGCCGTCTGAAAGCAAATAAACGTCGGCATGACCGTGCGCCTGACGGAAACGTGGTTTTCAGACGGCCTCATATACAATTTCCTGCTTGGGCAAATCTGCGGTACCGTTCAAACAGACGTGATTGGAAGAGCCGCCCGTCGGAAAAGATTTTTTCAGACGGCCTCCATATATCCCTTATAATACCGCCGATTAACCATTTACCCTTTTCAGACGGCCTCCAAAGGCCGTCTGAAAACATACGGATAAAACAAACATGAAATTCATCGATGAAGCAAAAATCGAAGTCGCCGCAGGCAAAGGCGGTAATGGCGCAACCAGTTTCCGCCGCGAAAAATTCGTACCGCGCGGCGGTCCCGACGGCGGCGACGGCGGCAAAGGCGGCAGCGTCTGGGCAGAAGCCGACGAAAACACCAACACACTCGTCGAATACCGCTTCGTCAAACGCTACCAAGCCAAAAACGGCGAAAAAGGCCACGGCTCCGACCGTTACGGCGCAGGGGCGGACGACATCGTCCTCAAAATGCCCGTCGGCACCCTTATCCGCGACCTCGACACCGACGAAATCGTCGCCGACCTCACCCACCACGGCCAGCGCGTCTGTCTCGCCAAAGGCGGCAAAGGCGGCTTAGGCAATATCCACTTCAAATCCTCCGTCAACCGCGCGCCCAAACAATCCACGCCCGGCGAAGAAGGCGAAACCCGGTCCCTGCAACTCGAACTCAAAGTCCTCGCCGATGTCGGCTTGTTAGGCATGCCCAACGCCGGCAAATCCACCCTAATTACCGCCGTCTCCGCCGCACGCCCCAAAATCGCCAACTACCCCTTCACCACACTGCATCCAAACTTGGGCGTCGTGCGCATCGACGAAAACCACAGCTTCGTCATGGCTGACATCCCTGGCCTGATTGAAGGCGCGGCAGAAGGCGCAGGTCTCGGACACCGTTTCCTCAAACACTTATCACGCACCGGCCTGCTGTTGCACGTCGTCGATTTGGCACCCTTCGATGAAGCCGTCAACCCAGCAGAAGAAGCCCTCGCCATCATCAACGAATTGCGCAAATACGACGAAGAACTTTACGGCAAACCGCGCTGGCTCGTGCTGAACAAACTTGATATGCTCGACGAAGAAGAAGCCCAAACGCGCACCGAAGCCTTCCTAGAAGCTATCGGCTGGGACTACCCCAAACCAGATGACCGATTCCAATTCGACATAGAAACACCGCGCCTCTTCCAAATCAGCGCGCTGACACACCAAGGCACGCAGGAATTGGTACACCAAATCAACCAATACCTGACCGAGAAAAAACGCATTGAAGCCGAGAAAGCAGAAGCGGAACAGGCAGCGGCAAATGTTGAGATTGCCGGGCAACAGCCTAAAACGGATACAGGTGTGTTTAAGCCGGAGTAAGGAAATAAAAAGTTTTCAGACGACCTATTTAATGTAATATAGGGCTGTCCGAATACAGGAACAAAAAGCAAGGAAGACCATGATTTCTGATAAACAACGTACCGAATTGGCGAAAAAGCAAGCCATGCTTAAAATTTTGTATCAGGCATGGCTAGCAGAAAAACGGAAATACGCCGTAATCACGGTAGTCGATAATGAAGGCAATCTGATCGAATATCATCCTTCAGGCAACCAAAGAACCGTAGGCCATGTCAAACAACCGGCCTAAAGCGATTTTTTACTGTGGTGCTAACGGTTCGGGCAAATCTACCCTGCGCCAATTCAATCAAGATCGTGTCTCGTTAGTGATTGATTCCGACCATATCGCAGCAGAAATTAACCCTGAAATGCCTCGCTTAGCGGATATGGAAGCGGGAAAAGCTGCATTGCGCTTATTCCGTCAAGCATTGGATAATCGAATTTCTTTTTCCATGGAATCGACCTTATCCGGCAAATCCGCCCTTACCCGCATTCAAACGGCCAGCAATGCCGGATTCTACGTCATACTCAACTATATCGGCCTTGCTACGCCTGAATTAAATATTCGACGCATGCAAGAGCGTGTCGCAAGCGGCGGACACTGGATAGACCCTGAGTTAATCCTCAAACGCTACCATGTGAGCCTGCAAAACCTTCATACCGCATTACCGTTTGCCGACGAAAGTTTTATTTTTGATAACTCATCCGTCTATCCTCAACTGCAAATATGGATGAATCGACATCAATATTTGACAAACAAACATTTAGCCGACTGGGTAAAGCCAATCGAGCAAACCATACTTTCAAATGGATTAATTTTTGATTCTTTCTTGGCTTATGAATAAATAAAGAATCCTTCTGCACAAAAAATCCAAATAATTTATCCTTATTTAAACAAAATTTGAAAATTCCATGACCACCATCTACAACACCCTTACCCGTCAAAAAGAACCCTTCACCCCCATCGATCCAAAAAACGTGCGTATGTACGTGTGCGGTATGACTGTTTACGACTATTGCCACTTGGGTCACGCCCGTGTGATGGTTGTGTTCGACATGATTGCCCGCTGGCTGCGCGAGTGCGGTTATCCGCTCACTTATGTGCGCAACATCACCGACATCGACGACAAAATCATTGCCCGCGCTGCTGAAAACGGCGAGACCATCGGCGAGCTGACTGCGCGTTTCATTCAGGCTATGCACGAAGATGCCGATGCTCTGGGCGTTTTGCGTCCCGACATCGAGCCGAAGGCGACGGAAAACATTCCGCAAATGATTGCCATGATTGAAACCCTGATTCAAAACGGCAAGGCCTATCCTGCCGCAAACGGCGACGTTTACTACGCCGTGCGCGAATTTTCCGCTTATGGTCAATTATCGGGTAAGTCTCTGGACGACCTGCGTGCGGGCGAGCGTGTAGAAGTAGACGGTTTCAAACGCGATCCGCTTGATTTTGTGTTGTGGAAAGCCGCCAAAGCAGGCGAACCGGCATGGGAAAGCCCTTGGGGCAACGGCCGTCCAGGTTGGCACATCGAATGCTCCGCCATGAGTGAAAACCTGTTCGGCGACACCTTCGACATACATGGCGGCGGTGCGGATTTGCAATTCCCACACCATGAAAACGAAATCGCCCAAAGCGTCGGTGCCAGCGGTCATACCTGCGGCCACGACCACGCGCAAACCCATCATGGTCAAAGCATCGCGAGCCACGTCAAATACTGGCTGCACAATGGCTTCATCCGTGTGGACGGCGAAAAAATGTCCAAATCGCTGGGCAACTTCTTCACCATTCGCGAAGTGTTGAAACAATATGACCCGGAAGTCGTGCGCTTCTTCATCCTGCGCGCCCACTACCGCAGCCCGCTGAACTATTCCGACGCCCATCTGGACGACGCAAAAGGCGCGCTGACCCGCCTGTACACCACCTTGAAAAACACCCCAGCTGCCGCATTCGAATTGTCCGAAAACGCCAACGACTACATCCGCCGCTTCTACGCCGCCATGAACGACGATTTCGGTACGGTTGAAGCCGTCGCCGTGTTGTTCGAACTGGCAGGCGAAGTGAACAAAACCAATGACGCACACCTCGCCGGCTGCCTGAAAGCCTTGGGCGGCATCATCGGCCTGCTGCAACGCGATCCGACTGAGTTCCTGCAAGGCGGCGCGGTTTCAGACGGCCTCTCCAACGAAGAAATCGACGACTTAATCGCTCAGCGAAAACAGGCGCGCGCGGATAAAAATTGGGCAGAGTCCGATCGCATCCGCGACCTTCTAAACGAACACAAAATCATTCTGGAAGACAACGCCGGCGGCACGACTTGGCGGCGCGGCTAACGTGTATTGATTGTATTGGTATGGAAAAGGCCGTCTGAAAAATGGGTTTCAGACGGCCTTTTTAACAACCTCAGTTTGTTTGCCTGTTGCCTTGATTGTATGCGGCACAGGCATAAAAGAGTAATTGTGCCAAATTGAAAGTCGCACCGCCGATGGCAGCTGCAACCGTTGATTGGGGAAACAGTGCACATGATAGGGCGATGATAGTGCCTGTAAACAAAGGGTTGATGCACCATGCGGCGCGGGGGAGGCGGGTTTGTCCGCGCAGGGTTTGCACCAGAAAAAGCAGCCAGCCGAAAGCCAGCAGGCCGACCGCTGTTGTCCAATGTACATCCAGCATGGTGTAGAAACGGTGGAATTGCGCCAGCAGCAGCGGATGTGCTTCAGGCGGGGCGGCGAGTATGGTTTGCGCGCTGATGCCCAGATAGTAAAAACCCGCATGTCCGAGCGGAGAGAGTGCGTAGCCCGCAGCCAGCAGGGCAAAGCAAATTTTGGCGGTTCGTCCCGAGTGTATCAGGCGGTATACGCCGAGGGTTGCAGCCAGATAGAAAACGATGCTGAATGTGGCGGGAATCACGCCCCAAAACAGCCGTTGCGGCGAACCGGACAGCATCAGGACAGCCATGTCCGCCCGGCTGCCCAAGTGTGCGGCCAGCGTATGCGAGAATAGGGGATACCGCTGTGGCTCTTGTACGAATCCGACCAGCAGTATATCGCCGGCGGTCCAACAAAGCGCGGCGGCAAGGCCGCAGTATAGCAGGGTTCGGGTGTGCATGAATGTCTCCGTATGATAACGGCGGGCGGTTTGTTTTTCAGACGGCCTTTGTGTCTGAGGCCGTCTGAAAATGTGGTTGGCCGGATGTTTTAATGGCAATCAAATATAAAGGCCGTGCGGCTGAAATCGCGTTTGGCCAAGTCTTCCGGTGTGATGAAGAAATTAGCCACGCCGGAATCTCCCCACATCAGTTTGCCTGTATAGCGGTCGTTTTCGTTGATGTCGCTGTCCAGTTGCAGCAGCAGGATGTATTTCTGCCAGTCGGAATAGGCGGCAGGGTCGTCGAAATCGGTGCCGTGGTCGTCGAAATCGATGTCTTCATGATATTCCCAAAACGGGTCGCCCTGAATGAAAATGGGGCAACCGCCGATTTTATGCCCTTCGAGTGTTTTGAAATCGGCGTCTTCCTCTTCTTCGCCAGCCGTTTGGAAAATCAGCGGAAACTCACCGGAAAACGGCAGACAGTCGGAATCGGCGGCCTGGTAAGCGGAAAAATCGGTTTGAAGTTCGCTCTCGGGAAGCAATTCGGGGTAATACACAATGCGCCAGCCGGCTTGTGCCGACTGGTTTTCGAAATTCCAGCCCATGTTGTAGCTCAGTCCGTCGATGAACACTTGCAAGATGCCGTGTTCGGGGAAGCCGGGCAGGTGCGGTACTTCGGAAAAGTTGATTTGCGCCGCTAAGGTGAGCGGGTGCTTTTTCTCGGTGTGGTGCGGGTATCCCGCATTTTTGGGCAGGTAGGGCGTGCCGCCGATTTTGCTTTGATAGGGCGTAGTGGCGGCGGTTTCACCGAGCGTGAAGCGGACGACGGGGCGGGGCATGACGGTTCTCCTGATGACGGGAAAGGGTTTTGCTGGAAAGGAGGGGCAGGGGCTATCAAGATAGGATGCGTGGTTTGTGCAAACCGTTTTTCAGACGGCCTCATCTATTGTGGAGGCCGTCTGAAAGTTTCAATTGCTTCATCTACTGTTTGCTTTCCAAATATTTTATTTTACGGCTTGTTTTCTGGCACGTGTGCAACTGTGTTTATTGCCAAAATGGTCCAAAATAAATTGTGTTTCCGCGTGAAGGCCTGAAATTTTCCTGCCATACGCGACATTTAAAAATATAGTGGATTAACTTTAAATCAGGACAAGGCGACGAAGCTGCAGACAGTACAAATAGTACGGCAAGGCGAGGCAACGCCGTACTGGTTTAAAGTTAATCCACTATATTTCTGCCCAGTTCCCGTCTTGCCGATATCGGGCATATTTTCCGGCGATATGGCGGCCGGCTTGGTCTGTTTTTGGGTATTTTTTCAGTCGGAGGCATCAAGATATATTGTTGCAGTTGATGATGCAACAAATCTTTGTAATTCAAACTATTGTTTCTATTTTTGTGGTTTTGCGAAGCTCGGCAAAGTAATGGTTCAACTGTGAAATTGCTCGTTCCAGAAACGCATCGGATACGCCCATTCGTTGGACATGAAATGCTTGCTGTACCGTTCTTGGCAGTCGGGCAGATAGAGGTTTTGTATATCGTGCCCCGGTATGTGCAGCAGGCGGGAGAAGGAAAGGGCGGTTAGTACGTCTTGACGGAAATATTTGTTGCCTTTGCAGTAAGGCGCAATGAGTTTGATCAGATCGCTCAAAGTCGGCTTTTCGGTGTGTGCTGCGCGGACTTTGCCGATAAACTCCCCTACCCAGTCTGTCGGCTCGAAATCGGTTTGCGTGTAGGGCATGGGCAGCACGAGGCAAACATAGGGGTCAACCGCGTGATAAGCGGAAAAAACTTTATAGAACAGCTTTCTGGCTATGTACTCGGCCGTAAGCGGCTTATCCCAGACTTTTAGCAGTCGTTCGGCAGTGGCGTTGCGGTGATAATGGTAAGTGCGGAATTCCTGCACCACGGCAAAATCACCGCGCTTGGTAGCGGTGGCAAAACGGTGCAGCAACGCAGTTTCATCGGTATGGCTCAGAGTGTGCAGCACGGCTTCGGCAGCTTCGTTAGGCGAAATAGGTGTTTCAGGTAGCCTGAAAACGGATAGAACCTTCTCATAAGCAGACTGCAAAGCATCGTCTGTTTCAAGCTCCACCCAGCCCATTGCTTCCCGCCCCTTTTTGTCGTAGTTCCAATGCAGGCTGAGTAATGTGTGCAGCCATTCCGCATCCAAACGCATGGCTTTGGCCATGTTGGAAATGGTGCGCTTTGCGCCCGTGCTTTGGTTGATTTGGGTGATGCTGAGTGTTTTGGCCATGTTTTTGCTTTCGACGTAAGGTGCTTGTTGTTTTGCTTCTAAATAGTTCTGAGATCGTTTGAAATTCCCGCGACACCGTACGAGAATAGAGGTAACACTCTCAGCTTATTAAGATATTTTTCTAGTGTACAGTTGGACGGCATCGTATCCGCCCATTGCCAAAAAATCTGCAATATCATACACAGAAGCAATATATTGCCTGTTCCAATTGCCGTGTTCTACGAGACTAATTAGGCGGACACTATGCTGGGGCGGCATACAGTCGGGATAACGGTATAGAGTATTGGCGATAACAAAATAAAAAATCCGCTTTGCGGCATCATCCAATGGACGGTGCCCGATAATCGGCCATGTGCCGTCTTTGAGCAGGTGGTTGCCGGTGAAAAGCACGGGCTGGCGCATTTTTTCCGCCCAATTCATCGGCAGCAGATACGGGAGGTTTTCAGGTATTGTTTGGTCTTGCCGGATAGCTAAAACCCCCATCATTAGCCTGCTGTAATGAGAGAAAACCACTTGCGCAATACCGAAACTCCCGTCTGACAAAGGAACGGCGAAAATATCTCCCGATTGGATTTTTAAGGATTTCGGCATAGGATTCCCTTATTTACTGATCTGCTTGCAACTCATTTTTCAGACGGCCTCAAAGGTAGAAAGGCCGTCTGAAATCAACGAATCAACACTAAATCTCCATCTACAAATCCCGCTGCGATGTGTGGTACGCGAAAAACGGCGAGGTCTGGCAATTCAACTGTCAGTTTCCGCACGATGTTAACGATTGTTTCCAGCACAATTTCCCAGTTTTGACCAGACAGCACAGATAAGTCTGGTGCAGCAGTTGCAGGATGAAAATCATCGTCATCCGGGCAGGCCCAATCGTCATTGCTCTCGTTAAAATGGGTTGAGCCGACTAGGGTGATTTCGTAAGGTTCCGACAGTTCGAATGACCAGGCCGCAATATTCTGCGGGATATTCTCCCGACTGACGGCTGTCAGCCAGTTTTTAAAGTTGGTTTCAAGTTGGGTTTCTGCATTCATGTTTTCTGCCTTTGTCGGGATAACCGCCTTTGCCGACTTGTATGGGAAGTGTTTTAATCTGCACCTTTTGCCCTATTTTCGTGGAACTGCGCCTGCCAGTCGGCGAATTGGCCCTGTTCGATGGTTTCGCGCATTTCGGCCATGATGGTTTGATAGAAATGCAGGTTGTGGATGGTGTTCAACTGCGCGCCCAAAATTTCGCCGGCGCGGTGCAGGTGGTGCAGGTAGGCGCGGCTGAAGTTTTGGCAGGCGTAGCAGGTGCAGGATTCGTCGAGCGGGCGGGTGTCGTGTTTGTGCTTGGCGTTTTTGATTTTGATGTCGCCGAAACGGGTGAACAGCCAGCCGTTGCGGGCGTTGCGGGTGGGCATGACGCAGTCGAACATGTCCACGCCGTGCGCCACGCCGTACACCAAGTCTTCCGGCGTGCCGACGCCCATCAGGTAATGCGGTTTGTGTTCGGGCAATATGGGGCCGACGGCGCGCAGCATGCGGTACATTTCGGGCTTGGGTTCGCCCACCGATAAGCCGCCGATGGCGAGGCCGGGGAAGTCGAGCTGTTCCAGCCCGCGCAGGGACTGTTCGCGCAGGTCTTCGTACATCGCGCCCTGCACGATGCCGAACAGGGCGTTGGGGTTGTTCAAATCTTCAAAGGCTTTTTTGCTGCGTTCCGCCCAGCGCAGACTCATTTGCAGCGATTTTTCGGCCTGATCGCGCGTGGCTTCGCCGGGGGTGCATTCGTCGAGCTGCATGGCGATGTCGGAGTTGAGCACGGTTTGGATTTTCATCGAGATTTCGGGCGAGAGGAAGAGTTTGTCGCCGTTAATCGGGCTTTTGAAGGTGCAGCCTTCTTCGGTGAGTTTGCGCATGTCGGATAGCGAAAACACTTGGAAACCGCCGGAGTCGGTCAAAATCGGTTTGTTCCAGCCGATAAAGTCGTGCAGGCCGCCGAATTGTTCGATGACTTCGAGGCCGGGGCGAAGCCATAAATGGTAGGTGTTGCCGAGGATGATTTGGGCGCTGATGTCGTGCAGGTTTTGCGGAGTCATGGCTTTGACCGAGCCGTAGGTGCCAACGGGCATGAATACGGGGGTTTCGATGCTGCCGTGGTTGAGTTCCAATGTACCGCGGCGGGCGTGGCCGTCTTTGTTGTGTAAGGTGAATTTAAGCATGATGGTTTTGTTTTTTATGCAGACTGTCTGTCAGGAAGGGCGGATTATAGAGGATTTTGCTTTTTCAGACGGCCTTTTGTCCCGTTTTGGGTAGAATCTAGGGGAGAGCCGTCTGAAAATTTTGATGGTCAGGTACCGGCTAATTGGTTGAAGGAAAGATGAAAACAAACACCGCACGGTTTTTACCGTGCGGTGTTTGTTTATATGAAGGTTTCAGACGGCCTTACATCATGCCGCCCATACCACCCATGCCGCCCATGTCAGGCATAGCTGGTTTTTCTTCAGGGATTTCGGCAATCATGCAATCGGTTGTCAGCATCAGGCCGGCGATAGACGCGGCGTGTTGCAGCGCGGAACGGGTTACTTTGGCGGGGTCGAGTACACCCATTTCGATCATGTCGCCGTATTCGCCGGAACCTGCGTTGTAACCGTAGTTGCCTTTGCCTTCCAGCACTTTGTTCACGACCACGCTGGGCTCGCCGCCTGCGTTGGCAACGATTTGGCGCAGCGGAGACTCAACGGCACGCAAGACGATTTGTACGCCTGCGTCTTGGTCGGCATTGCCGGTGTGCAGGTTTTCCAAAGCGGCACGGGCGCGCAACAGGGCTACGCCGCCGCCGGCAACCACGCCTTCTTCAACGGCTGCGCGGGTAGCGTGCAGCGCGTCTTCCACGCGGTCTTTTTTCTCTTTCATTTCGACTTCGGTAGCGGCACCGACTTTAATCACTGCCACGCCGCCTGCCAGTTTGGCAACGCGCTCTTGCAGTTTTTCTTTGTCGTAATCGCTGGTTGCGGTTTCGATTTGTTGGCGGATTTCGGCAACACGCGCTTCGATTTGGGTTGCGTCGCCAAAGCCGTCGATGATGGTGGTGTTTTCTTTACCGATTTCGATGCGTTTGGCTTGACCCAAGTCTTCCAGAGTGGCTTTTTCCAAAGACAGGCCGACTTCTTCGGCAATCACGGTACCGCCGGTCAGGATGGCGATGTCTTGCAACATGGCTTTGCGGCGGTCGCCGAAGCCCGGGGCTTTAACGGCAACGGTTTTCAGGATGCCGCGGATGTTGTTCACCACCAAAGTCGCCAAGGCTTCGCCTTCTACGTCTTCAGCGATAATCAAGAGCGGACGGCTGGCTTTTGCCACTTGTTCCAAAACAGGCAGCAGGTCACGGATGTTGCTGATTTTTTTGTCGAACAGCAATACAAACGGATTGTCCAGCGCAGCGATTTGTTTTTCCGCGTCGTTGATGAAGTAAGGGGACAGGTAGCCGCGGTCGAACTGCATACCTTCGACGACATCCAATTCGTTTTCCAAAGATTTGCCGTCTTCAACGGTAATCACGCCTTCTTTGCCGACTTTTTCCATCGCTTCGGCAATAATCGCGCCGACTTGTTCGTCGGAGTTGGCAGAAATCGAGCCGACTTGGGCGATTTCTTTGGAAGTATCGCAAGGTTTGGCGATGTTTTTCAGCTCTTCAACCAAAGCGGCAACGGCTTTGTCGATACCGCGTTTCAGGTCGGTCGGGTTCATGCCGGCGGTCACGTATTTCATGCCTTCGGCAACGATGGATTGCGCCAATACGGTGGCGGTGGTGGTACCGTCACCCGCTACGTCGTTGGTTTTGGACGCCACTTCTTTCACCATTTGCGCGCCCATGTTTTCGAATTTGTCTTTCAGTTCGATTTCTTTAGCGACGGTAACGCCGTCTTTAGTGATGTGCGGGCCACCGAATGCGCGGTCAACCACTACGTTGCGACCTTTAGGACCCAAAGTTACGCGGACGGCGTTTGCCAGAGTGTTCACGCCGCTGACCATTTTTTGGCGGACTTCGTTACCGAACTGTACGTCTTTTGCTGCCATGTTTTGATTCTCCAAAATTGTTTAATGTTGTTTGAGGCCGTCTGAAAGCGTTGTATGCCTTTTTCAGACGGCCTGTCGTCTGAATATGCGGAATGCTTTATTCCACAATGCCGAAAATGTCTTCTTCGCGCATTACCAACAGCTCTTCGCCGTCGGCTTTTACGGTTTGGCCGCTGTACTTGCCGAAAATGATTTTGTCGCCGACTTTGACATCCAGCGGACGGCGTTCGCCGTCTTTGCCGATTTTGCCTGCGCCCACGGCGATCACTTCGCCCATGTCGGGTTTTTCAGCGGCTGCGCCCGGCAAGACGATGCCTGATGCGGTTTTTTCTTCAGCTTCCAAGCGTTTGACGACGACGCGGTCGTGTAAAGGACGGATGGTCATGTGTGTACTCCAAAATGAAAACAAACAAGCCCTTGCGGGCAATCCAAAGGCCGGACGCATCATACATCCGACTCAACGACGGGCAAAATAGGGTTGCCGCAGGCAAATTCAAGCCCGTATCGGTAAAAAAATGTGCCGCCTGTTTTCAGACGGCCTCCCAATCATATTTTATTTAACGCGCAAAATCTGCAACATCAGAACATATGCCCCAGTTTTTCCGCTTTGGTGTGCAGATAATGTTCGTTTTCCGCATTCTCGCCCACATGCAGGGGCACGCGTTCGGCAACCTCTATGCCCGCCGAACGCAGCGTTTCCACTTTGTCGGGATTATTGGTCAGCAGCCGGACGCTCCGTATGCCCAAATGGGCGAAAATCTGCTGTGCCAAACCGAAATCGCGGGCATCGACCGGCAAACCCAAAGCCAAATTGGCCTCCACCGTATCCAAGCCCTGATCTTGCAAGCGGTAGGCACGGATTTTATTGATCAAACCAATGCCGCGCCCCTCCTGCCGCAGGTAGGCAATCGCCCCGCGGCCTTCACGCTGCACCGCCTGCATGGCAGCCTGAAGCTGCGGGCCGCAGTCGCACTTGCGCGAAAACAGCGCATCCCCGGTCAGACATTCGGAATGCACCCGTGCCAATACCGGAAGGCCGTCTGAAACATCGCCCATCGTCAATGCTACATGTTCCTGTCCGTTTTCATCCTCAAAACCGTGCAGGGTAAAAACGCCCCATTCGGTCGGCAGGCGGCAGGCGGCGACAAAATTCAATTTACTCATTCTCTTCCCCCGCACCCAGCAAGGCGGCCAACGGTGCCGCCAAAGCCAATGCCAATGCCACCCATAATGCCTGTGCCGTTTCATCGAAGCCGTTTTTTTGCGCCGCTTCCACCTGAATCACGCCCAAAACACGGCCGCTTTCCAAACAGACGGGCAGCGACATCTGACTGCCGTTCCGCGCATGATGCTCGCCCGAAATTTCACCGGCCTCCAGCCAACGCACAGTATCTTCAACCAAATTCAACCAGCCCCGGTTAGCCGTCCTGCTCGGCAGATAAGCCGCTTCTGCCTCTTCGTCCAACTTCAATAAGGCTTCAACCGGCTGCCCCTGCTGCAACAGCCGCAGCAAGCCCGCCTGCTCGGGCAGCAGCACATAAACTGCCGCCGATTGCGCCGCCGATTGCTCCCAGGTGGAATCCAAAGCCATAAAAACCTGTTTTAAAATCTGCTCCGTCGTTTCATCGCATGTAAAATAGTCGGCCGCGCAAGCCTCGTTTCCATTGCCCCACAATACAGACCTATCTATCTCGGCTTGCCCCATATTCATCACTGTTTCCGCCGCCAAACGGGCCACGGCCACATCACCCGCTGCCAGCTTCAAACCCTGCGTTTGCAGATAATCGCGCACCAATACTTCAGACATATTCAAAATTCTTTCGATAAAAACAGGCCGTCTGAAACCGTTTCAGACGGCCGAAAACACTAGCTGACAATATAGCCCGTTTCGGCAAATTTTCAAGCCAAACGGTAAACGGATACAATCTGATTTGCAAATCGGCTCATTTTCCGTATAATCGCGCCTTCTCTTACAATACAAAGCGGACGTGGCGAAATTGGTAGACGCACCAGATTTAGGTTCTGGCGCCGAGAGGTGTGAGAGTTCGAGTCTCTCCGTCCGCACCAAAGTTTTTATATTTTTCATGATGTTATATGCTGCTTGGTGCAAATGTGGTGCAAATCACATCATCGGGCGTTTTTCTTTTTGGCGGTCTAGCCATCCTTCGACTTCTTCTTTTTTCCACCAAAAACGTTTCTTTGATACGGATATTCGCGCGGGGAAATCCGGGCGCGGTGCGTACCGCTCTAAAAATGTCCGCTTCTTTACGGACAAAATATCTGCGCATTGCTGCGGGTCTAGGTATTCGTTATCCATTTAAAATCTCCAAACTTAAATATATTTACGCTACCTGAGACCTTTGCAAAACTCCTTTTCCTCAGCAG
>NZ_KV790766.1:0-25976 GCF_001807735.1 Neisseria sp. HMSC31F04
TGCTGAGGAAAAGGAATTTTGCAAAGGTCTCTAAAGGTAAATTTTAACAGCGAACAGCAATATCGCCGACAGGTCTAAAATATGACTGTTGGCGATAAACTTTATATTGCCTGGTAATTAAATTTAATTAAATTTCAATGTATTGAAGAAATAATATGCTATTATTATTTCAGTGGAAGTTATCAATAAACCATGCTTCCGTAAAACCAGTTATTACCAAAAATATAAGTAATTCCTTAAGCATTAAATTTATCGTGATTAAAGAAAGTTGCCGTGTATGAATGTTTTTGCGGAGAATGCCATATTAGAATTTTGATTGTGTTTAATACTTGATCTTTTTAATATTATTTTCTTGGATATAGTAATGTAACTTTACCACAAATCTTCTTTTCGTACCTTTGGGTAAATTTTAAAACGCAATGCATTCAAATAATCTATAATGTGACCATCTATTGTGTGACTCTTTGAGTATCAAAGAGTTCATTTTAATTCGGATGCGCTAATGAAAAATCAGCAACCATTACAACAATATTTTGATGTCTATATCTCCTATCCCCCAGGCATTGACCAAGACCAAGTAAATGAAAATATCAAACAAAATTTATCCTCAGAAGAGGCTGAAGAAGTTATTTTGGCATTGGAGGAAAATAGACAAGCTCTGGTGGTCGAGCGATGCACTAATGAAGAGCGGCTGAATGCCCAACATTACTTTGGTTATTTGGGATTGGATGTCATTATCCGTGTTTCATTGGAATTAATGCCCGATGGAGATAACAACGATCACGTTGATAATGCTTCTTCTCCTGTTCCCCAGTGTCCCGTGTGCTTTACCATTTTTGAAGATCCTAATACGACACAATGTCCGACATGTCAATTACATTTGCGGACTGCGACTGAAGCCTATATTTATCGAAAGCGTATTGAATGGCAGGAGCGAATAGCTTTCGAACACCGAAAACAGCATGAACTGGCTTATCGTATGTTACGTGAGCGTCAAGCGGAGGAAAAAAGAATACGTAAACAAATTCGCAATGAATTAGAAACCGAATTGTTGAAAGAGCTGGGTATTTTGAACAGTTGGCAGTCTGTATTTTATAATAAGAGGGTAATTATCTCCCTTGCATTGATTGTTTTATTTGTAATTATTTTTACTTCGCTGGGCTATTTTTTGGCCCAAATTATTGTTAAGTAAATATATTTAGTTATTTTTAAAGTTAATATTTCAATTTTTAACATATTTTGTTTTTAATGATTATATAACGAAATAAACATGTTAGATTAATTTTATAAAAAGCCATATCAAGTATTATGGGCTGCGCTAGATAACTGGCACAGCCCATAATACTTTTGTGATACACTACAAATCAGTATAGCTTAGATATATTCTTTTTCAGACGGCTTCCTTTATATAATGGGAATAGAATAATGACTTCAATGTCCACTTTAATTCGAGATGAAATACAGGAAATGTCAGCTTACACGGTAGCAGATATACCTGATTCCTGCATTAAGTTGGATGCAATGGAATTGCCCTGCCGATTTCCGGAAGATATGCAAAAAGAGTTAGCTTGCGCGCTGGCAGTAGCGGAAATTAACCGCTATCCCAATCCGGCCACAAGCGGGTTGCAGCAATTATTAAAGGAAACATTTCAAATTCCCAAACAGGCACAAATTGTTTTGGGCAACGGTTCGGACGAACTAATCCAACTAATCACGATGTTGCTGGCAAAGCCGAATGCCAAAATGCTGTCTGTAGATCCAAGTTTTGTGATGTATCGGCATAATGCAGCATTATTCGGATTGGAATATATTGGTGTTCCGCTTAATGATGACTTTACCCTGAATTTGCCTGCAATTTTATCTGCAATTGAAACTCATCAACCTGCATTGATTTTTATTGCTTATCCGAATAATCCTACCGGTGTCCATTTTAGGCATGAGGATGTGCAGGCGATAATTGATGCTGCACCTGGAGTCATTGTAATAGATGAGGCGTATGGCTCATTTGCTCATGATAGTTTTTTGCCTTATGCGGGCAGAAGAGAAAAGCTGATTGTGATGCGCACACTAAGCAAAATCGGCTTTGCCGGATTGAGATTGGGCTACGCATGCGGTCATCCAATCCTGATGAATGAGTTGACTAAAATTGTTCCTCCTTACAATATGAATCAGTTAAGTCTAACCGCAGCTAAGTTTGCCCTGCGTCATTATGGATGGGTTGAGGAACAAATCAATACTCTGAAACGGGAAAGAAGCCGTTTGTCTGAAGCTTTATCACTGCTGCCCGAAGTAAAAGTGTTTGCTAGTGAAGCAAATTTCATAACGATTCAGGTACCTGATGCAGAGCTGGTTTTTAAGGCATTAAAAGACAGTAACATCCTGATCAAAAACTTACATGGTTCACATCCTTTGTTAGACCAATGCCTGCGTTTGACGGTGGGCACTTTTGAGCAGAACCAACAGGTTCTAACAGTTTTTCAACATCTATTTAACAAATAAAATATATGGACAAAAAAGCAATTCGTACTGAAAATTTCTTTCGCCTGATTAAAGAAGCGGGGAATGTATCCAAGCTATCCCGCGCCTGCGGTTATACCAATCCTGCGTCTTTACATCAGTTGCGTGTGCGGTTGGAAAAAAATGAGGAAGGCGGGCGCGGTATTTCCAGCGTTTTGGCAACCAAACTAGAGCAAGGCATGAAAAAACCAAAGGGCTGGATGGATAAGCGTCATCGTGATGAAACACAACCTGCTTCTGGCAACACACAAACGGTAGATTCTACACATAGCCTGGCAACCAATAACAGCGATCGAATAGTAAGCGTGACCCGCAACACTAAAGAAACACAAATTACCATTACTATCAACTTAGATGGTAGCGGGCAAGGACGATTTGATACGGGTGTGCCGTTTCTAGAGCATATGCTTGACCAAATCGCCCGTCATGGAATGATTGATTTGGACGTTACTTGCAAAGGCGATCTCCATATCGATGATCATCATACCGTAGAAGATATCGGCATCGTTTTCGGCCAAGCACTGAAACAGGCTTTGGGCGATAAAATGGGAGTACGCCGCTACGGTCACTCTTATGTGCCGCTAGACGAGGCTTTGAGCCGCGTGGTATTGGATTTATCCGGCCGTCCCGGCTTGGTGTATAACTTAGCATTCAGCCGTGCTTGGATAGGTAAATTCGATGTTGATTTATTTGAAGAATTCTTTCATGGTGTCGTCAATCACGCGATGATAACGTTGCATATTGATAATTTAAGCGGTACCAATGCACACCATCAGGCTGAGACGGTATTCAAGGCATTTGGGCGCGCACTACGCATGGCGGTGGAATTTGATGAGCGCATGACAGGAAAAATTCCGTCAACTAAGGGTTTACTATCTGAATCTAACTGACAGTAGAATCCAAAACCACTTATTCCTATAACCATACGGATAAGTGGTTTTTTCATATTAAAGGATAATTTATTCGATTTCAAAGAAGCCATACTCGGTTTACATCTTATTATTTGTATTATTTGAGGGCAGTATAATGACCAAATCCATACTGTCCCACATGTTTTTCAGACGGCCTTCAAATGTCGGAAGGCCGTCTGAAAAATGTATGAAACAGGGTGTGCGGCCTTTATTTTTATTGTATGAATAAAATTGCGCGGAAATAGGCTGTTTCGGCATATAAACAGCTTGCCTTTAACACAACTTAGCAGTATAACCGTTTGGTTATCCAACCAGTCAAAACAGAAAGGACGTGTCATGTTTTTCGATAAAATCGAAGCTGCGCCTGCCGACCCGATTTTGGGTTTGGGCGAAGCATTCAAAGCCGAAACCCGCAGCAATAAGGTGAACTTGGGCATCGGTGTTTACAAAGACGCTAAAGGCAATACCCCGATTCCGAAAGCGGTGAAGGAAGCCGAAACCCGCCTGTTGGCCAATGAAAACAGCAAAAACTATCTGACCATCGACGGTGTGGCCGCCTATAACGCCGAAACGCAAAAACTGCTGTTTGGTGCAGGCAGCGAAATCATCGCGTCCAAGCGCGCCAAAACCGCGCAGAGCTTGGGCGGTACGGGCGCGCTGCGTATCGCCGCCGAGTTTGTCAAACGTCAGACCGGTGCGAAAAACGTGTGGATTTCCGCTCCGACCTGGCCGAACCACAATGCCATTTTCAAAGCCGTCGGCATCAATATCCGCGATTACCGTTATTACGACAAAGCATCGCACGGCTTGGATTGGGACGACCTGATTGCCGATTTGTCCCAAGCCGAAGCCGGCGACGTGGTGCTGCTGCACGGCTGCTGCCACAATCCGACCGGCATCGACCCGACTCCCGAACAATGGGAAACACTGGCGAAAATGTCGGCGGAAAAAGGCTGGCTGCCGCTGTTCGACTTCGCCTATCAGGGCTTTGCACACGGTTTGGAAGAGGATGCTTACGGCTTGCGCGCTTTTGCCAAGCTGAATAAAGAATTGCTGGTGGCCAGCTCTTATTCTAAAAACTTCGGCATGTACAACGAGCGCGTGGGTGCGTTTACCGTGGTGGCCGCCGATGCGGATACGGCCAACCGCGCCTTCAGTCAAGTCAAAACCATCATCCGCACGCTGTATTCCAATCCGGCATCGCACGGCGGCAATACGGTGGCCATGGTGCTGCAGGATGCCGAATTGAAAGCGCAATGGGTGGCGGAACTGGACGAAATGCGTGCGCGGATTAAGGAAATGCGGCAGAAATTTGTCGATTTGCTGAAAGAAAAAGGCGCGCAACAGGATTTCGACTTTATCGTGAAGCAAAACGGGATGTTCTCCTTCTCCGGCCTGACGCCCGAACAGGTGGACCGTCTGAAAGACGAGTTTGCCATTTATGCCGTGCGTTCCGGCCGCATTAACGTTGCGGGCATTACCGCCGACAATATTGACTATCTGTGTGAAAGCATTGTGAAAGTGCTGTAATTACGGATAATTTAAGAGGCCGTCTGAAAACATTTTCAGACGGCCTCTTATTGATTGGCTTGTTAATTTGCTGAAAGAACAAGGCACACGGCAGGATTTCGACTTTATCGTGAAGCAAAAGGCATGTTTTCCTTCTGCGGCTTGATACCTTGGACAAGAGGCCGCCTGAAAAGCGAATTTGCCATTTATGCCGTGCGTTCCGGCTGCATCAACGTTGCGGGCATTAACCGACAATATTGACTATTTGTTTGAAAGCATTTTGAGAGTGTTGTAACTGCGGATAATTAAGAGGCCGTCTGAAAAAATGTTTTCAGACGGCCTCTTAATCATGGAAAGGCTGCTAAACGATTATTCCGCCGCAGCTTTCGCTACGCGCCGCCAGTGGTGCAGCAGCGGTTCGGTGTAGCCGTTGGGCTGCTTGGTGCCTTTGAAAATCAGGTCGCAGGCAGCGAGGAAGGCGGGGGAGGTATCGAAGCGGCCAACCATGGGCGTGTAGGCCGGATCGCCTTCGTTCTGCTTGTCCACCACGGCAGCCATACGCTCCAAAGTGGTGCGGACCTGTTCGGCACTGACAATTCCGTGCAGCAGCCAGTTGGCGATGTGCTGGCTGGAAATCCGCAGTGTGGCGCGGTCTTCCATCAGGCCGACGTTGTGGATGTCGGGCACTTTCGAGCAACCCACGCCTTGTTCCACCCATCGGACGACGTAGCCCAAGATGCCTTGGCAGTTGTTGTCTAACTCCTGCTGTTTTTCCGCTTCCGTCCAGTTGGTGTCGGCGGCTGTGGGGATGGTGAGCAGGTCGTCCAGATAATCGGCGGCAGGGCGGGCGGCCAGTTCGCGCTGTACGTCGAATACGTTGATTTGATGATAGTGCATGGCGTGCAGGGTGGCTGCGGTAGGCGAGGGTACCCATGCGGTGGTGGCGCCGGATTTCGGATGGCCGATTTTCTGTTTCAGCATTTCCGCCATCAAATCAGGCATCGCCCACATGCCTTTGCCGATTTGGGCTTTGCCGGGCAGGCCGCATTGCAGGCCGGTTTGGACGTTGCCGGCTTCGTAGGCGGCAATCCATTTGCTGGCTTTCATGTCGCCTTTTCGTATCATCGCGCCCGCCTGCATGGAGGTGTGCATTTCGTCGCCGGTGCGGTCAAGGAAGCCGGTATTGATGAAGACGACGCGGTCGGAAGCCGCTTGGATGCAGGCGGCGAGGTTGGCCGAGGTGCGGCGTTCTTCGTCCATGATGCCCATTTTCAGGGTTTTCGACGGCAGTTTGGCCAGTTTTTCGATGGCGGCAAACAGTTCGTCGGCAAAGCGGACTTCTTCCGGGCCGTGCATTTTGGGTTTGACGATGTAAACGCTGCCGCTGCGGCTGTTTTTGTTTTCGCTGCGGTTCAGGTCGAGCGGGGCGATGAGGGCGGTCATCACGCCATCCAGGATGCCTTCGGGGATTTCCTTGCCTTCGGCATCCAATACGGCGGGGGTGGTCATCAGGTGGCCGACGTTGCGGATGAAGAGCAGCGAGCGGCCGGGCAGGGTGAAGCTGCCGCTGCCGTCGGGTTTGGTGTATCCGCGGTCTGCATTCAGTTTGCGGGTGAAGGTTTTGCCGCCTTTTTCCACTTCTTCGGTCAGTGTGCCGTTCATCAGGCCGAGCCAGTTGGCGTATACCAGTGCTTTGTCCTCTCCGTCTACGGCGGCCACGGAGTCTTCGCAGTCCATGATGGTGGAAAGGGCGGCTTCAAGGATGATGTCTTTTATGCCGGCAGGGTCTTGGCTGCCTATCGGGCTGTTTTTGTCGATGAGGATGTCGATGTGCAGGCCGTTGTGCAGAAAGAGGAGCGAGGAGGGTGCTTCTGCATCGCCGTTGTAGCCGATGAAGAGTTCGGGCGTTTGCAGGCTGCTTTCGCCGCCGTCTTTCAGCTTGGCTTTCAGACGGCCTCCTTCTACGCGGTAGGCGGATACGTCGCGGTGGCTGCCTTGCGCCAGCGGGATGCTTTGGTCGAGGAAGTTGCGGGCGAAGGTGATGACGGCGTCGCCGCGTTTCGGATTGTAGGCTTTGCCTGCGGCCAAATCGCCGCTTTGGTCGATGGCATCCGTGCCGTACAGTGCGTCGTACAGGCTGCCCCAGCGGGCATTGGCGGCATTGAGGGCGTAGCGGGCGTTGTTGATGGGGACGACCAGTTGGGGGCCTGCCTGCTCGGCCACTTCCCGGTCGACGTTTTGCGTGCCGATTTTAAACGGCGCGGGTTCGTCGGCCAGATAGCCGATTTCTTTCAGGAAGGCGCGGTAGGCGGCGGCATCGGTTGCGGCTCCGTTTTGTTTGTGCCAGTCGTCGATTTGTTGTTGGATGGCATCGCGTTTCTCCAAGAGGGCGCGGTTACGCGGCGCGAATTCTGCCAAGAGTTCCGCAAAGCCCTGCCAAAATGCCTCGGCCTGTATGTCGGGGCGGGACGGGAGGACTTGCTCGGTGATGAAACGGTAGAGGTGGTTGTCGATCTGCAGGCCGGCTGCGGGGATATAGTTGTATGCCATGATAAATTCTCCAAAATATTGTTCTTATGAAACATCGCGATGACGCCATGCAACCTTAACACTATTTTTCAATGGATAAAAGTAGGCCGTCTGAAAATTATTTAATTACAATCGATTTTGGTGCCGGATTTTGTTTTCTTACATTTGAAACGCCGAAGGCCGTCTGAAAGTTGATTTTCAGACGGCCTTTCGCTTGGTTTAATCTTTTATCTTTCGGCTTTCAACACCCGCTGACGGCGCGTTTCGCTCAACACCATGCCTGCGCTGACGGAGACGTTCATGCTTTCGACCGTGCCGAACATGGGTATCGACACCAGCATGTCGCAATGCTCGCGCGTCAGGCGGCGCATGCCTTCGCCTTCGTTGCCCATTACCCATGCCGCGCTGTCGGGCAGGTCGCAATGATAGAGGTCGGCGTCGCCGCCCATGTCGGTGCCGATGATCCAGATGCCGTATTCTTTCAGCTCGCGCAGGGTGCGGGCGAGATTGGTTACGGTGATGTAGGGGACGGTTTCCGCCGCGCCGCAGGCAACTTTGCTGACGGTGGCGTTCAGCCCCGCGCTTTTGTCTTTCGGCGCGATGACGGCGTGTACGCCCATTGCGTCGGCGGTACGCAGGCACGCACCGAGGTTGTGCGGGTCGGTGATGCCGTCAAGTATCAGCAGCAATGGCGGTTCGCTCAGGTTTTCCAATACGTCTTCAAGGTGGACGTGGTTTTTGGAAGCGTCGATAAACCCGACCACACCCTGATGCCGTGCGCCTTTGCTGATGGCGTTGAGGCGGTCGGCGTCGGCGAAGTGTACGCGCACGTTTTCGTTTGCCGCTTTTTCCAACACGTCGCGCGTGCGGGCATCGTTTTTGCCTTCTTGGACGTAGAGTTCGGTAATCGATTTCGGGTTTTGCCACAGGCGGGCGTTGACGGCGTGGAAGCCGTAGATTAAGCGTTGGTTGGCCATGCTGGGTCTTTCGGTTTGAAAGGCGGGATTATAGCAGGCTGCCGCAATGGGGAAGGCCGTCTGAAAAGCCAAAACGGGGTTTCAGACGGCCTTTTTGCCGTTTGCATGGATAGGTTATGGATAAACGGTTTCCATCATCTCTTGTTTCAAATGCTAAAAGCCAGACTGTTTCTTGCTTTTTGGGCAACTTTGCAGCGGGGCATGGTGTTCGAACAGCCAATCCACATAACGGTCCACGCCTTGTTCCACAGTGAGGAATTCTTCTTCATAGCCCGCGTCGCGCAGGCGGGTGATGTCGGCTTGGGTGAAGCTTTGGTATTTGCCTTTGAGCGCGTCGGGAAACTCGGTGTAGCGGATTAGGCCGTGTTTGACCAGCGATTCCAGCGGCAGGCGGTCTTTGCCTTCGGCGGCGCGGCAGGCATTGACGGTGGCGGCGGCCAAGTCGTTGAAGGGCTGGCTGCGGCCTGTGCCAAGGTTGAAAATGCCCGATTTTTCGGGGTTGTCGAGGAAGAACAGGTTCACTTTCACGACGTCTTCCACGCTGACGAAATCACGGCTTTGGCCGCCTTCGGGATAGCCGTCGTAACCGCCGAACAGGTTGACATAGCCTTGCTCGCGGTATTGGTTGAAGTGGTGGAAGGCTACGGAAGCCATGCGTCCTTTGTGCTGTTCGCGCATGCCGTATACGTTGAAATAGCGGAAACCGGCCACCTGCGCGGTCAGCCCTTCTTCGATGCGGCGGCGGACGATTTGGTCGAACAGGAATTTGGAATAGCCGTAGACGTTCAGCGGTTCTTCCAATTCCCGCTCTTCGCGGAAGGTTTCGCCTTTGCCGTAAACGGCCGCGCTGGAGGCGTAGAGGAAGGGGATGCGTTCGTCCTGACACCAGTCCAAGAGGTCGAGCGTGTACTGGTAGTTGTTGTCCATCATGTATTTGCCGTCGTGGTTCATGGTGTCGGAACACGCGCCTTCGTGGAATACGGCTTCAATGTCGTCAAACGGAAAGAGATGTTCGCGCACTTGGCGGATGAATTCGTGTTTGTCGAGATAATGCGCGATGTCGCAGTCGGCCAGATTTTTGAATTTCTGGCCGTTGCTCAGGTTATCCACCGCCACGATGTCGCTGATGCCGCGCGCGTTCAATCCTTTGACGATGTTGCTGCCGATAAAGCCGGCGGCACCGGTTACGATGATGGTCATGTTGTTTCCTTATACAGGCCGTCTGAAAGGTGGTTATTGTAAACCAAAGGCAGGCAGGCCGAAATATCCGCTAAAAAGGCCGTCTGAAATCCTTATTCGGGATGAAAGAAGGATTTCAGACGGCCTCTGTTCGGGAGGGCGGTTCGGTTTTAGTTCACGCTGTTGCCGATGCGGCCGAAGTCGCCCAAGTTCATCCAGATGAAAAACGCTTTGCCGACAATAAGTTTGTCATCGACAAAACCCCAGTAGCGGGAATCCGCGCTGTTGTCGCGGTTGTCGCCCATCATGAAATAGCGGCCTTCGGGCACTTTGCAGGTAAAGGCACTGCCGTCTTCGGTATATTGGCAAAACTCTTTCAATCCGCTGCTTTGATAATTTTTCTCCGGCATCAGTACGTTGAAGTAACGCAGCAATCCTTCGGGATTGAACGACGGCTGGCCTTCATCCAGCAGGATGTCGAAGTTTTTACCGTTTAAGGCCGTCTGAAAGCGTTCGGACGAATGCGTTAGGGCGGGATTTTCGTCTTCAGGGTATTCGTAGTTGCCCGCTGCCGTTTGCGGTACGGGCTGGCCGTTCACGGTCAATACCTTGTTTTTGTATTCCACCACGTCGCCGGGAATCCCGACTGCACGTTTGATGTAATTGGTTTCCGGCTCCAAGGGATAATTGAAGACCACCACGTCGCCGCGCTGAATGGTGCCGGTATCGATTAACACATTATTCAGAATCGGCATGCGGATGCCGTAGGCAAACTTGTTGACTAAGATAAAGTCGCCTTTCACCAGACCCGGGCGCATGGAGCTGGACGGAATCTGGAACGGTTCGGCAATGAAGGTACGCAGTATGAATACGGTCAGGATAATCGGAAAAAAGCCGGACATATAATCGCGGAAATGATTTTCGTCATCCAAGGTGCCGCGCAATACCTTTTGTCCTTTTTCATCCACCGTGGTTGTCTGCCCGGGTTTGAAAGACAGCTTGCGCCACAGCCAAATCGCGCCGGTAAATACGACAAACACCAGCAATACAGCGGTAAAGCTCATCTTGAACGCCAGCAGGCCGAATATGCCGATCATGGTCAAGAGATAACCCCATTGCAGGCCGTCGCTCCATTCGCCGTTTTCGCCCCGCTCTTTGCTGCTGATTGCAAACAGGCCGATGCCGACGATTAAGGCCAGTAGTGCGCCGATTAGATAGATATTCATTTATTTGTCCCCCACCTGCAAAATCGCCAGAAACGCGCTCTGCGGAATTTCCACATTGCCCACTTGTTTCATGCGTTTTTTACCGGCTTTTTGTTTTTCCAGCAGTTTTTTCTTACGCGTAATATCGCCGCCGTAACATTTCGCCAATACGTTTTTACGCAGCGCCTTCACGTTTTCGCGGGCGATGATTTGCCCGCCGATGGCAGCCTGCACGGCAATGTCGAACATTTGGCGCGGGATGAGTTCGCGCATTTTCGCCGCCAGTTCGCGGCCGCGCTGCACGGAGGTTTGGCGGTGCACAATCAGGCTCAGCGCGTCCACTTTGTCGCCGTTCACCATAATGTCCAGTTTCACGAGGTCGGACGGCATAAACTCTTTAAATTCATAGTCCAAAGAAGCGTAGCCGCGCGAGGTGGATTTGAGTTTGTCGAAAAAGTCCATCACCACTTCGTTCATCGGCAAATCGTAGGTCAGCATCACCTGCCGCCCCATGTATTGCATGTTGCGCTGCACACCGCGTTTTTGGTTGCACAGCGTCATCACGTTGCCGACATAATCCTGCGGTACGAGGATGGTGGCGGTGATAATCGGCTCCATAATTGTGTCTATGGTGGCGATGTCGGGCAGTTTGGACGGGTTTTCCATGTCGATTTTTTCGCCGCTTTTCAAAATCACTTCGTAAACGACAGTCGGCGCGGTGGTAATCAAATCCATGTCGAATTCGCGTTCCAAGCGTTCCTGCACGATTTCCAAGTGTAGCAAGCCCAAGAAGCCGCAGCGGAAGCCGAAGCCCAATGCTTGGGAGACTTCCGGCTCGAATTTCAGCGAAGCGTCGTTAAGTTGCAGCTTTTCCAGCGCGTCGCGCAGGGCTTCGTAATCGTGGCTTTCCACGGGATACAGGCCGGCGAACACTTGGCTTTGCACTTCTTTGAAGCCGGGCAGCGGCTCGGAAGCGGGGTTTTGCACCAGCGTTACCGTGTCGCCCACTTTGGCCTGTCCCAGCTCTTTCACGCCGGTAATCAAAAAGCCCACTTCGCCTGCTTTAAGCTCTTGTTTGTTTACCGATTTCGGGGTAAACACGCCAAGCTGTTCCACTTGGCTTTCGGCCTTGGTGGACATGAAGCGTACTTTGTCTTTCAGTTTCAGACGGCCGTTTTTCACGCGGATGAGCATCACCACGCCGACATAGTTGTCGAACCACGAGTCGATAATCACGGCTTGCAGCGGCGCGTCTTCATCGCCTTCGGGGGCGGGGATTTTGGCCACGATTTCTTCCAGCACGTCTTCCACGCCCAAGCCGGATTTGGCGGAACACGTGACCGCGCCCACCGCGTCGATGCCGATGATGTCTTCGATTTCCTGCGCCACGCGGTCGGGGTCGGCGGCGGGCAGGTCGATTTTGTTCAGCACGGGCACGACTTCCACGCCCAAATCAATCGCCGTGTAGCAGTTGGCCACGGTTTGCGCTTCCACGCCCTGCGATGCGTCCACCACCAACAGCGCGCCTTCGCAGGCGGACAGACTGCGCGACACTTCGTAGGAAAAATCGACGTGTCCCGGGGTGTCAATCAGGTTCAGCAGGTAGGTTTCGCCGTTTTTGGCTTTGTAGTTCAGCGCGGCGGTTTGCGCCTTAATCGTGATGCCGCGCTCTTTTTCGATGTCCATGCTGTCCAAAACCTGCGAACTCATTTCGCGGTTTTCCAAGCCGCCGCAGAATTGGATGAAGCGGTCGGCGAGGGTGGATTTGCCGTGGTCGATGTGGGCGATGATGGAGAAATTGCGGATATTTTTCATTTGGTTCGCTATGGGTTGCAGGCCGTCTGAAAACAGGTTTCCAAACAAATCGGTTTTTTCAGACGGCCTTTGAAAATAGAAAAGGCAAATAGCCGCGCATTTTAGCCGAAAAAGCCCGTTTCGGCTAATTGGGGCCGTCTGAAAAATAACGGCGGGTCGGCAAAGCCCGGATGCGGTTTTGCAAGCATCCGCCAATGGACTATACTGCCCGCTTGTTTTTCCCGAACGCAGACCGCCATGCAGGAACCCGCCCCGCAAACCGTCCTCAATGTCGAACAACGCGCCATGTTGCAGGAAATCCTGCGCGGCGCGCTGGGCGGCCTGACCCTGCTGACGGCGGAAAACGAACTGAAAGCCTACGAATGCGACGCGCTGACCGTTTTCACCCGCCCGCCGCTGGCCGTCGCCCTGCCGGAAACCGAAGCGCAGGTGCAGGCCGTTCTGCAAACCTGTTCGAAGTTGGGGATACCCGTTACTGTACGCGGTGCGGGCACGGGTTTGACCGGCAGCGGCACGGCCACGCCCGACGGGCTTTTGCTGGCGATGGCGCGGTTTAACCGCATTTTGAAAATCGATCCGCAGGCGCGTACCGCCACGGTAGAGCCCGGCGTGCGCAACCAGGCCGTTTCCGATGCCGCCGCGCCGTACGGCCTTTTCTACGCCCCCGACCCGTCCAGCCAGCTTGCCTGCACCATAGGCGGCAACATCGCGCAAAATGCCGGCGGCCTGCACTGTTTGAAATACGGCCTGACCACCCACAATGTGTTGAAAATCCGCGCCGTATTGATGGACGGCAGCATCATCGAACTGGGTGGCGAAGCGTATGACGCGCCGGGCTTGGATTTGCTGCCGCTGTTTATCGGCAGCGAAGGCATGTTTGCCGCCGTCACCGAAGTCGTATTGAAACTTCTGCCCAAGCCGCAAACCGCGCAAGTCATCCAAGCTTCGTTTGCCGATATGGGCAAAGCAGGGCGAGCGGTGGCCGATATTATTGCCGAAGGCATCATTCCAGCCGGGCTGGAAATGATGGACGGCGCGTCCACCCGCGCCGTGGACGACTACCTGCATGCCGGTTTTGACCGCGAAGCCGAAGCATTGCTGCTGTGCGAATCGGACGGCATGGCCGAAGAGGTTGAAGCGGAAATCGGTAAAATACGGCACATCCTGAACCGCGCCGGCGCGACCGGCCTGAAAGTGTCGCGCAACGAAATCGAACGTACCGCCATTTGGGCGGGCCGCAAATCCGTCTTCCCTGCCGCCGCCCGCCTTGCGCCCGATTCTTATTGCATGGACGGCACCATCCCGAGGCGGAAAATCGGCGAAATGCTGGATTTTACCGACGGGCTGTCGAAGAAATACCGCCTGCAGTGCATCAACGTTTTCCATGCGGGAGACGGCAATATGCACCCGCTCATCCTGTTCGACAATCAGGCGGGCGAATGGCCGCGCGCCGAGGCCTTCGGTGCGGAAATCCTGCGCCGCTGCGTGCAGCTCGGCGGCACGATTACAGGGGAACACGGGGTAGGGCTGGAAAAAATCGACGGCATGTGTGCCCAATTCGGCGAAGGGGAACGCGCCGCCTTTTGGGGCATCAAAGCCGCGTTCGACCCTGAAATGCTGCTCAACCGCGATAAAAAACTGCCGCTGAAAACGCGCTGCGCCGAATACGCCCGCACATTCGACGGCGGCAGCATTGCCGCCAAGTTTCCCGATTTGGAATATTTTTAAACATCCGTTTTTCAGACGGCCTGCCTTATGCTGGAGAGGCCGTCTGAAAAAGCAATCTTTCCACACCCTGAAGCAGGGTAAGCACTGAGAGGACCCATGATGAAACCCATTTCCCTATTGCCCGCCGCGCTGGCACTTCTAACCGCCGCACTACCTGCCTCGGCAGCCGAACTGCCGCAAAGCGCGGAATTGCAATACAGCGGCTCTTACGGCATTCCGGCAACCATGACATTTAGCCGCAGCGGCAACAGCTACCGCATCGTTTCCGTCATCAAAGTGCCGATGTACAACTTCCGCTTCGAAAGCGGCGGCACCATCCACGGCAACAGCCTGCACCCAAGCTATTACAAAGACATCCGCAAAGGCAAAACCTATGCCGAAGCCAAATTCGGCGGCGGCAAAATCACCTACGGCAAAAGCGGCGAATTGCAAACCGAAAACGCCGCCGGACAAATCCTCGACCTGTTCGCCCTGTCGTGGCAGCTGGCCGCCACCGACGGCAAACTCCCCGCCGGCCTGAAAATCACCAACGGCAAGCGCGTCTATAATGTCAGCGGGCTGGTGAAAACCGGTTCGGCGCAATATGCGTTCAACGGCGGCAAAACCACCATCGACAACTACCGAGTCAAACGCGGCGACGACATCGTGAACTATTCCTTCGCGCCCGCGTTCGGCAACATTCCGGCCAAAATCACCTACACCGACAACGGCAAAACCTACGATTTGAAACTGACCGGCCTGAAAATCAACGGCCAAACGATTAAACCTTGAAGCTGTGTTGTCCTGAGATAAAAAGGCCGTCTGAAAAATGCGTTTGTAGGATTTTTCAGATGGCCTTATCTGGAATGACAAATAGGAAATCAATACAGCATTTATTTTCTATATTGGGGATACCGTTCAAAAATAACTATCGGCCAATATAAATAAGGTGGTTAGTGCAGCCAGCCTCAGTGCATCCCGCCCCCAATACGAATGACTTATGCAATGTATCCAGCGTATTGGCCGCACAGTTTGCAATACCAGTTTTTGCACTGTTTCCGGTTGTTCCAACAGTTTGTCATGCCATAAAACCGACGCCTGTTTCAGCAAACCGTATTTTTTTAACAATAACGAAGTCGAATGCAGATAGCATAACCAATCCCGGCTTTGGCATTCCTCCAAGGTCAATACTTCGGACGGGTCGTCCTCAAAATCGAGGAAAGAGATTTTATCGCTGTCTATCATGCAGTTGCGGGCGAAAGCCTGACTTAGGAATTGCCCGCGCCGATGCACGTCTTCGATTGCCGACAATCCTGCTTCCCATGCGTCCAAATGCCCCTCTCCGGCTTCTTGTTCGATGCGGACGTCAAGTGCGATACCGGTCAAATTACCCATCATCAGGGCGTTGCTCTGTACGGCCAGTAATTCTGGTACGCGGATACCGGCCTTATAAAGCGTACGTAGGCGGGTTGATTCAACTGCAATCGCTTTTTCTCCACCTAAGTTTGGTACAGGCTTCAGTACTCTTAAATGGAGCGGTTTGGTAATCATACCCAGTAGTGCGTAACGCCAGGCAGGATTATGCGGTTTAGCTTTACGTATCCAAACGGTCCTGCCGTCTGAAAGTGTATAGCGCGCGATATTGTTACTTTGCTGAGCGGCGAGCCGGGTAAGTTCGACGGCAAAGTTTGGGGCATTGGTATGGTTGGTGTCCGTATCTTTTTTATTTATCTGCATCTTAATTTAACACGTTGCGGATGATTTCTTTTACCGCTTCGGCCTGATTCGGTACGTTCTGCACCTTCTGCGGCAAATCTTCCAAACCCTGCAGTTTGGCCGGACGCGGGATGTCCACATCGCCGACCGCTTCGCGGATGGTATCGGCAAATTTTGCCGCCAGCGCGGTTTCCAGGCAAACGACGGTTTCGCCTGCCTCGCGCAATTCGCGGGCGACTTTCACACCGTCGGCGGTATGCGGGTCGATGAGTTCGCCGTCCTGCTCGTAAACCTGTTTGATGACGGCGAGGCGGTCGCGGTGCAGGCTTTTGCCGGAAACGAAGCCGTATTCATTGCGGATTTTGTCCAGCGCGAAGGCGAGGTTGAAGCCTTTGCCCGCGCCGACTTCCGCCCACAGCGTTTCGATTTCCGCCGCATCCCGGCCGGTCAGGTCGAAAATGAAGCGTTCGAAGTTGGATGCTTTGGAAATGTCCATCGACGGGCTGGAGGTAACGTGGGTGTGCGCGGCGGTGCGCGGACGGTAGGAACCGGTTTTGAAAAACTCGTCCAATACGTCGTTTTCGTTGGTGGCGACCATCAGGCGGCGGATAGGCAGGCCCATTTGTTTGGCGATGTGTCCGGCGCAGACGTTGCCGAAGTTGCCGCTGGGCACGCAGAAGCTGACGGTTTCATCATTGCTCTCCGTTGCTTTGAAATAGCCGGCGAAGTAGTAAACCACCTGCGCCATCACGCGTCCCCAGTTGATGCTGTTAACCGTGCCGATACGGTATTTCTCTTTGAAGGCGGCATCGTTTTGAATGGCTTTTACAATGTCCTGGCAGTCGTCAAACATGCCGTCCACGGCGATGTTGTGGATGTTTTCGTCTTGCAGGCTGTACATCTGCGCGCGTTGGAACGCGCTCATTTTGCCTTCAGGCGACATCATGAACACATGGATGCCTTCCTTGCCGCGCAGGGCATATTCGGCGGCCGAACCGGTGTCGCCGCTGGTGGCGCCGACGATGTTCAGGGTTTGCCCTTCGCGTTTCAAAACATATTCGAAGGCGTTGCCCAAAAACTGCATGGCCATGTCTTTGAAGGCCAGTGTGGGGCCGTTGGACAGGGCTTGGATTTTCAGGCCGTCTGAAAGCGTGCGCACGGGGGTGATTTCCGCATTGCCGAAGGCTTCGGCGGTGTAGGTGCGGTTGATGATGGCGCGTAAGTCGCCTTCGGGGATGTCGGTGGCAAACAGGCGCATGATTTCAAACGCCAAATCGGCATAGGCCAAACCGCGCCATTTGTCTAAGGTCGCACGGTCGATTTGCGGATAATGTTCCGGCAGCATCAGGCCGCCGTCGGGTGCCAGCCCCATAAGCAGGACTTCGCCGAAGGTTTTGCGGTCGGTTGCGCCGCGTGTGCTGATGTATTTCACTTTTTTCTCCGAATCATGTTTTCAGATGGCCTCAAAAGGCCGTCTGAAAAGGTTTAGGGTCTGTAAATACGTTTCACGCAGGATGTTACCGTGCGGGCGGTGATTTTCGCCACGGCCTGATTGCGGCTGTTGGTGTCCAGCATGGAAGTCAGGTCGGCCACGCTGACCTGGTTCAGCGCGTCTTCGCTCACGCAGCTGCAGATTCTGTCTTCCCACTGGCGTTGGCGTTCCGCGCTCATGCTCAGTGCAATCATGCGCCATTCGTTGCGGTTGTTCAGCTCGGTGCGGCATTGTCCGTCGATAACGGTTTTTAGTACCGAGCTGCCGATGCCGGCCATATTTTGGTTGCCGCCGCCGAAACCGCCGCCGCTATTGCCGAAGCCGCCGCCCAAAAGGCCCATATTGCCGTCGCCCGCGCAGCCTCCGAGCAGGGCGGCTGTCGTTATCATTGCCAACAATTTCTTCATATTGTTTCCTTTATTTGTATTTGTCGAATTCGAAAAATCGCCGTTATCCGGCAGGGCAAAAGTCTGTATTGTACCCGAAAGCCGCCGCCGTGCCACCGATTGCGGGCAGCGGTATAATGAGGCCGTCTGAAAACCCTCTTACACGGAAACCGCCATGTCCGACCTCTTCACCCGCCAACCTGATGCGCCGCTTGCCGAACGCCTGCGCCCGCATACGCTTGATGACGTTATCGGGCAGCAGCATTTAATCGGCGAAGGCAAACCGCTGCGCGTGGCAGTGGAAGGCGGGAAGCTGCATTCTATGTTGCTGTGGGGGCCGCCGGGCGTGGGCAAGACGACGTTGGCGCGGATTTTGGCGCAGAGTTTCAACGCCCAGTTTTTGCCTGTTTCCGCCGTATTCTCCGGCGTGAAAGACATACGCGAGGCAATCGATAAAGCCGAAATCGCTTTGCAACAGGGACGCACGACGATTTTGTTTGTCGATGAAGTCCACCGCTTCAACAAGGCGCAGCAGGACGCGTTTTTGCCCCATGTCGAAAGCGGTTTGCTGACCTTTATCGGCGCGACTACGGAAAATCCGTCGTTCGAAGTCAATCCCGCGCTGTTGAGCCGCGCGCAGGTGTATGTTTTGCAATCTTTGTCTTCAGACGACCTCCAGAAACTGATTGCCAAAGTCTTGGCCTTGCCCGAATACCGAGATTTCACGATTGAAGCCGATGCGCAAGAGCTGCTCGTCAATACCGCCGACGGCGATGCGCGCAGATTGTTGAATTTATTGGAACAACTTTTACGCGCCGCCGACACACGCCGTCTGAAAACCTTAACTGCCGAATTTCTTGCCGACAGTTTGGGCGCGCAAATCCGCCGTTTCGACAAAGGTGGCGAGAGTTTCTACAACCAAATTTCCGCCCTGCACAAATCCGTGCGCGGTTCGCATCCGAACGCCGCGCTGTATTGGTTCTGCCGTATGCTCGACGGCGGCACCGACCCGCGCTACCTCGCCCGCCGCATCGTGCGCATGGCGTGGGAGGACATCGGGCTTGCCGACCCGCGCGCCTTCCAGATTGCCAACGATGCCGCCGCCACCTTCGAACGCTTAGGCTCGCCCGAAGGCGAACTCGCGCTGGCGCAAGCCGTGCTGTACCTTGCCGCCGCCGCCAAATCCAACGCGGGCTACAAGGCATACAACCAAATGCGTCGCTTCGTCAAAGAAAACGCCAGCGACGAAGTACCCGTCCACCTGCGCAACGCCCCGACGAAATTGATGAAAGAATTGGGCTACGGACGCGAATACCGCTACGCCCACGACGAACCAAACGCCTACGCCGCCGGCGAAAGCTATATGCCCGACGGCTTGGACGAACCAGACTTCTACCAACCCGTCCCGCGCGGGCTGGAAATCAAAATCGGCGAAAAGCTGGAATGGTTAAAATCGCTGGATGAAGAGGCGTTGCAGGCAATTCTAATGTCCATCCCGTGATTTTCCGGCATCGCGGTCCCGAGGCAAGCTCGTTACCGGCCTGTTGAGGCTTTTCAATTCAGGGCATTTCCGCATTGTCATCATCGACCAGCGCAGTTGCGGACGTTCCAAACCCTATGCCTGTATTGAAGACAACACCACATGGGATTTGGTTGCCGATACTGAAAAAATCCGTCATATCTTCGCCATCATCGTCCAAGGCCGCTATGACCTATGCACCCCAATGCGAAGCGCGTGGGAACGGTCGCAAGCCTTCCCTAAAGCAGAATTGAGAAATCGTCCAAGCAGGCCATTCCTCTTTTGATCCTTTGCTTTCTGAGGCTTTAGTGAAAGCGGAGGAGGATATGAGAAGCAAGCTATAAAAGTTAATAAATAACAATGCCGTCTGAAAAAGTTTCGACATCATTTTTTCATTTACATATAAATTTAATATCATTACATCTATACTAATTTGATTTTTTAGAATTTCAATATGAAATCCTTAACTTACTACGCCCATTCCGCGCAAGACGAACTCGGTAAACTCTTACCTTACGAATATTGGCAAACCTTACAAAGCCATTCGATAAATGTTGGGGAAATGGAGGCGGAATTTGCTCGGATATTTGGTGCGCAGGAAATTGCCTGCCAGACGGGAAAGTTGCATGATTTAGGGAAATATTCAGAAGCCTTTAACCGCCGATTGCATGGCGGCCCTTCAGTTGATCATGCTACCGTCGGAGCGAAAATTGCAAAAAACGCTTGCTTTAGAGTGGAGGTCAAAGTATAAGCTGTTGTTATCTTACTTAGGCTAGATAACTTTATTAATGAATTAAAAGGCAAAAATAATGGAAATCAAACAAACCAATTCAACCATCAAATCTCGTGCAGCGGTAGCATTCGCCCCAAATCAACCCTTACAAATTGTGGAAATCGATGTAGAAATGCCCCGCAAAGGCGAAGTGTTAATCCGCAATACCCACACGGGGGTGTGCCATACTGATGCATTTACATTATCAGGGAGCGATCCTGAAGGCGTATTCCCTGCGGTGCTTGGGCACGAAGGTGCGGGTGTGATCGTTGCTGTGGGCGAAGGTGTGGTAAGTGTAAAACCGGGTGATCACGTCATTCCTCTTTACACCGCTGAATGTGGCGAATGTGAGTTTTGCCGTTCAGGTAAAACCAACTTATGCGTTGCGGTACGTGAGACGCAAGGTAAAGGCTTAATGCCGGACGGCACGACGCGTTTTTCTTATCAAGGTCAGCCGATCTATCACTATATGGGCTGTTCGACTTTCAGTGAATACTCTGTTGTTGCGGAAGTTTCACTGGCGAAAATCAACCCCGAAGCCAACCACGAACAAGTATGTTTGCTCGGCTGCGGCGTTACCACAGGTATTGGCGCGGTACATAATACGGCAAAAGTGCAAGAAGGCGACTCTGTTGCCGTGTTTGGCTTGGGGGCGATTGGTTTGGCTGTGGTGCAAGGTGCGCGTCAAGCCAAAGCGGGTCGTATTATCGTCATTGATACCAATCCCGCAAAATTCGAGTTGGCAAAACATTTCGGTGCAACTGATTGTTTGAACCCGAACGATTACGATAAACCGATCAAAGATGTGTTGTTAGACATCAATAAATGGGGTATTGACCACACCTTTGAATGTATCGGCAACGTAAACGTAATGCGTCAGGCATTAGAAAGTGCACACCGTGGTTGGGGACAATCCATTATCATCGGCGTAGCAGGTGTAGGACAAGAAATTTCAACTCGTCCGTTCCAGTTAGTAACAGGTCGTGTTTGGAAAGGCTCGGCATTTGGTGGCGTGAAAGGTCGCTCCGAACTTCCTAAAATGGTGGAAGATTCAATGAAAGGCGATATCGAGTTAGAACCGTTTGTAACCCACACACTGACACTCGATCAAATCAATGAAGCCTTTGAGTTAATGCACGAAGGTAAATCGATCCGCGCTGTTATTCATTACTAAGGCTCGAGATGAAACTAATTGAACAACATCAAATTTTCGGCGGTTCGCAACAAGTTTGGGCACATCATGTCCAAACGCTGAAATGCGAAATGAAATTTGCCGTCTATTTGCCGGATAATCAGAAGAATCGACCGCTTGGTGTGATTTATTGGCTTTCCGGCTTGACTTGTACTGAACAAAATTTTATTACCAAATCAGGCTTTCAGCGTTATGCGGCTGAACATCAAGTGATTGTGGTTGCCCCCGATACCAGCCCTCGTGGAGAGCAAGTGCCGAACGATGCTGCTTACGATTTAGGGCAAGGTGCTGGCTTTTATCTGAATGCGACCGAGCAGCCTTGGGCGACGAATTATCAAATGTATGATTATATTTTGAACGAGTTGCCTGGTCTGATTGAGGAAAATTTTCCTACCAACGGCAAATGTTCCATCATGGGACATTCAATGGGCGGACACGGTGCATTGGTATTGGCATTGCGAAACCAAGAACGTTATCAAAGTGTTTCTGCCTTTTCGCCTATTTTGTCGCCAAGTCTCGTGCCTTGGGGAGAGAAAGCCTTTTCTGCTTATTTAGGAAAAGATCGCGAAAAATGGCAGCAATATGATGCCAGCTCACTCATTCAACAAGGCTATAAAGTGCAAGGTATGCGCATTGATCAGGGCTTAGAAGATGAGTTTTTGCCAACACAATTGCGTACCGAAGATTTTATTGAAACCTGTCGTACGGTAAACCAGCCGATCGATGTGCGCTTCCATAAAGGCTACGATCATAGCTATTACTTCATCGCCAGTTTTATTGGTGAGCATATTGCGTATCATGCGGCATTTTTGAAGTAAGCCAAAGATGTGATTCGTGAATCGATTAAACATTGAAGTAAACGTTAATTTTCATGTTAATGAATTAAAAAGGCATCGTATTGATGCCTTTTTTTTCATAAATGATAAAAAAGTGCTATTAAAATGGGTTACCTTCTAGAATCAGCATAAGGAGGAGACCTTTGCAAAATTCCCCCAAAATCCCCTAAATTACCACCAAGATATTTAGGGAATTTCTCATGAGCACCTTCTTCCAGCAAACCGCACAAGCCATGATCGCCAAACACATCGACCGTTTCCCACTATTATCGTCGGCGTGATTATGCTCACCTGCGTATTCTTCCTCTTGCGGAAATTCGTATTCAAACCGAAAAAACGCGATTGCAGTAGCGGCTGCGGCAAATACGGCGGTTGCAGTTAAATGAAGAGAGCTCGAAAAGTAAAGGCCGTCTGAAAAACAATCTTCAGACGGCCTCCGACATATTCCCGGCTTTAATCGATGCCGATGTCCAAACAGACGATTTCGCCGCAGAATGTTTTACCGTTTCCGCTCAAGTGCGCCGGTTTGTAGGCGGCGAAGGTGTAGGTTAAATCGGCACGGAAGGTATCCGCATCCGCTTCTCCCGTGTCGCAGTTCAGCCCGGTCGGGATGTCTAGCGCGACTTTCAGGCCGTCCGATTGATTCAGCAGACGGCAGATTGCAGCAATGCCGGCGGGCAGCCTGCCGCAGAAGCCTGTGCCGAAGATGCCTTCGATAATCACGTCGTAACCCGTTTTCAGACGTCCTACCAAGTCTTCGGCGGCAATCAAGCCTATGCTGTCCAAACCTTGCAGCCTGCTGCGGTTTAATTCCGCCAGTTCGGATAGTTTTTCTCCGGCGGCAAACAGGATGTCCGCCCGCCAGCCGTGCGCCTGCAGTATCCTCGCCATCACCAGGCCGTCACCGCCGTTGTTGCCTTTGCCGCACACAATCAGCACCCGCCCGGCCCGGGGCCGCCTTCGCAGCAGGTCGGCGGCTGCGGCTCGTCCCGCGTTTTCCATCAGTTGCTCGAAAGTCGTGCCTTTGTCGACTGCCATTTGTTCGTGTTCGCGCATTTCTGCGGCGGTGTAGATTTTCATCATTTGCTCTTTTTGTCTCCACTGTTTTATGAAACATCAAAACGGAAATCCCATCAATAGTGCGTACCTGCTTTTCAGACGAATCATTCCTTTTTTTGATTTACCGCAAGAAGCCGTCTGAAATCAGGGTTTTGGCAGCTCTTGAATTTGATTTTTTTATTAATAAGATTTATTATCATAGCTAAATAAAGCAGCAAATAATTAAAATTATCTCTTTTGCGGGAGCGGGCGGCGGGATATATCCTTATCCTTCCTCGCGTCGGATTCGTCTTTCCAGGCCGTTTGTTTTTTTAATCGACACCGAAAGTAAACCCCCTATGTCTACCATACCTTTATCAAAACTCAGTAAAGGCGCGGTCGCGCACATTGATTCTATTGTTGCCAATCCGACTTTCGGCGAACTCGACCCGCTGGTTACGCGCCGCCTTGCCGACTTGGGCTTTTCAAGCGGAATGCCGTTGCAGGTGATTGCCGTCGGCGGATTCGGACGCGGACCGTTTGCCGTGCGGCTGGGCAACCAGTCGCAATTCTCGTTGCGGCAGGAAGAAGCGGGAAAGATTATGTGCCATGTGATTGACGGCTGACTGCCGTACACAGGCATGCTTCGTACTCCGAAAATGCGGCAAGGGTAAAATCAATTTGATTGCCCCATCCTTTTCAGACGGCCTCAGGCCGTCTGAAAACACAATTTCAAAGCCTTTTCCCCAAATCCGACTTCAAACTTATAGTGGATTAAATTTAAATCAGGACAAGGCGACGAAGCTGCAGACAGTACAAATAGTACGGCAAGGCGAGGCAACGCCGTACTGGTTTAAATTTAATCCACTATAGCAAACAATCAAAAAAGGAGAGTCCAATTCATGGAATTAAGCTATTTTGCCTTGATTGGCGCGCCAAACTGCGGCAAAACCGTTTTGTTCAACGGTTTGACCGGCTCACATGCCAAGGTTGCCAATTATCCGGGCGTAACGGTCGATAAGCGCGAGGGTGCCTTCCTCGACGACGAGGCCGTCCGCATTATCGACCTACCGGGCACATACAGCCTGCGCACGACCAGCCCCGACGAAGCGGTGGCGAAAGATGTAATGGTGGGCAAGATGGGCATTCCACCCGATGCCATTATTGCCGTTGCCGACGCGACCAACCTGCGTATGACCCTGCGCATGATTTTGGAATTGAAAACGCTGGGACTGCCTATGGTGGTGTCGCTGAACATGAGCGACGTCGCCCGCAGAAGGGGCTTGAATATCGATGCGGCCAAACTGAGCGAGTTGTTGGATGCACCTGTTTTGGAAACAGTTGCAGTGAGCGCGTCGGGCGTACAGGCAGTGCGCGAAGCCGTGGCCAAGCTGCCGCGCAAACGCTCTTTCCCCGCCAGCCCCGCTTCTGCCGAACGCACGCTCGATGCGCTGGATAGCGACAAACTTTATCAAGAAGTCGAATCGATTTTGGCACAAGTAGTGCGCACGCAGATGACGCTGCCCGCATGGCACAAAAAACTCGACGACATCGTGCTGCACCCCGTCTGGGGCATGATTATGCTGCTGATCATCCTGTTTATGGTGTTCCAAGCGGTTTACACTTGGGCGGCGCCGATTATGGACGCCATCGAAGGCGGCTTTACCGCGCTGGGCGAATGGGTCGGCGCGAACATGGAGCCTGGCATCCTCAACGACTTGATCGTCAAAGGCGTACTTGCCGGTATGGGCAGCGTGTTGGTGTTCCTGCTGCAGATTACGATTCTGTTCGCCTTCATCCTGCTTTTGGAAGACTCCGGCTACCTGCCGCGCGCGGCGTTCCTGCTGGATAACGTGATGGCGAAAAGCGGCCTGTCCGGACGCTCGTTCATCCCGCTTCTGTCGAGTTTCGCCTGCGCCGTTCCCGCCGTGATGTCGGCGCGCACCATCCACGACCCGCGCGAGCGCCTCGTCACCATCGCCGTCGCCCCGCTGCTGACCTGCTCCGCGCGGCTGCCCGTGTACGCGCTGATTATCGCCGCCGTCATTCCTAACCGTACAGTAGGCGGGATTTTCAACCTGCAAGGGCTGACGCTGTTCGTCCTCTATCTCGCAGGCATCCTGTCTGCCGCGCTGGCAGCGTATATCATGAAACGCTTGGCGCGAATGAAAGGCAACGTGCAACAATTCCCGCTTCTGATGGAGCTGCCGACCTTCCGTACGCCCAACTTCAAACACATCATGACCAGCCTGTGGGACAGGGTAAAAGCCTTCCTGAAACGCGCCGGTACGATTATTTTCGCGCTGACCGTGATCCTGTGGGGCTTGGTAAGCTGGCCGCAACCGCCCGCAGGCGCGACAGGCGCGGCAATCGATTACAGCCTCGCCGGCACCATCGGCCACGCCATCCAGCCGCTGTTCGCCCCGCTGGGCTTCACTTGGGAAATGTGTATCGCCATGATTCCGGGCATCGCCGCGCGTGAAGTCGTCGTTGCCGCGCTGGGTACGGTCTATGCCGTCAGCGCGTCGTCTGAAGACGCCGTACAAAACGCGCTGATTCCGATCATACACAACAACTGGGGCCTGCCGACCGCCTTCGCCTTCCTGGCTTGGTATGTGTACGCCCCCATGTGCGCCGCGACATTGGCTGAGACCTTTGCAAAATTCCCCAAAATCC
>NZ_KV790767.1:0-6921 GCF_001807735.1 Neisseria sp. HMSC31F04
GGGGATTTTGGGGGGATTTTGCAAAGGTCTCACAATCATTTTAAAGCCCCCAAAATCCAGCCGCCTTCAGGCGGCTGTGTGTTGGAACATAAAAAGACTTGGTTGTACTGGCAAAAACTTGACAGCCGCCTTCGGGCGGCTGTGTGTTGAAACGGCATCTCTGTGCAAATGCCAGTCTTGAGGGTATCAGCCGCCTTCGGGCGGTTGTATATTAAAACGGCCGCCACCTCCTGTTTTGAAGAGGTATCTTGATCTACGGCGTTCAAACGGCCATAGCTGACAAAATATCTTCGCTGAAATGATCTGCTGTTTTGTCAATATTTAAGGCGGTGCGTATAATCCCCGTTTTTATCACTACCGAACGAGGGGATTCGTCATGAGCGAAATCCAAATTGAGAAAAAAATGAATGTCGAGAGCTTCAATCTCGACCACACCAAAGTAAAGGCCCCTTATGTGCGGCTGGCCTGTGTGACCGACGGCGATTTCGGCGACAAAATCTACAAATACGACCTGCGCGTCTGCCAGCCCAATCAAGACCATATGGAAATGCCTTCCCTGCATTCGCTGGAACACCTGATGGCTGAATTGTCGCGCAATCATTCCGATAAAATCGTGGACATCAGCCCTATGGGTTGTCAGACTGGTTTCTATATCGCCCTGCTGAACATGGGTGATTATGATGAGGTGTTGCAACTGATTGAAAATACATTGAAAGATGTCTTGTCGGCAACGGAAGTTCCGGCCTGCAACGTCGTCCAGTGCGGCTGGGCGGCGAGCCACAGTTTGGAAGGGGCGCAGCAAATCGCGCGCGGCCTGCTCGACAAGCGCGGCGAGTGGCCGCAAGTGTTTGCTTGATTTCGGAAAGGAAACGGGATGAACGCTATCCACACTATTACCGTCATCGGCGCGATGCAGCCCGAAATTGAATTATTGAAAGGCCGTCTGAATAACCGTGAAAGCCAGCATTTCGGCGCGTTTGAAATCCATTGCGGCGAATTGCACGGCAAACGCATTGTGCTGACCTTGAGCGGGATAGGCAAAGTCAATGCCGCCGCGGCCACTGCCACGGCCATCCTCAAATTTTCTCCCGACTGCGTTATCAATACCGGCAGTGCGGGCGGTTTGGGGCAGGGTTTGAAAGTGGGGGATGTGGTCATCGGCAGCGAAACCGCGCATCACGATGTGGACGTTACCGCCTTCGGATATGCAATTGGCCAAGTGCCGCAACTGCCGCCGGCGTTTGCTTCCGACCATGCTTTGGTAACCGCCGCCGAGCGGGCGGCTGCAGCGTTTCCGAATGCCTCAGTACGGCGCGGGCTGATTGTCAGCGGCGACCGGTTTGTTCATAGCAGCGAAACCGTCGCCTCCATCCGCAAGAATTTTCCCGATGTGCAGGCGGTGGAAATGGAGGCTGCGGCCATTGCGCAAACCTGCGCCCAATTCGGCCTGCCGTTTGTCGTTATCCGTGCCGTATCCGATGCGGCCGACGAGAAGGCGGATGTCAGCTTTGACGAGTTCCTGCAAACCGCCGCCGTCCATTCGGCGGAAATGGTGGACGGGATGATTCGAGAGTTGTGAATGTATTGAAAAGGCCGTCTGAAAACCGCTTTCGGTTGATCTAACCTGCGTTTTCAGACGGCCTTTTCCTTGAAGGAGAATTTTGTGAACGGCACGATAGAACACGTTCAAGCCGCCGCCTTTGATTTGGACGGCACACTTTGCGATTCGCTGCCCGATTTGGCGGCAGCCGCCAATGCCATGCGTGCGTCGCTCGACCTGCCGCCGCTGCCGCAGCCGACCGTTGAAAGCTATGTCGGCGACGGCATTGCCGTGTTGGTGCACCGCGCGCTGACCGGCAATGTGGACGGTAGAGCGGAAGAAAAACTGTGGGTGCAGGGCTTTACCCTGTTTGTTCAATATTACGCAGAATATATTGCCGACCGTACCCGTGCCTATCCCGAAACCGAAGCGGGGCTGGGATTATTGAAATCGCTCGGTATCCCGTTGGCGGTGATTACCAACAAAAACGAAGTGTTGGCGGTCAAACTGCTGGAAGCATTGGGCCTGTCGGACTACTTCAGCCTCGTACTCGGCGGCGACAGCCTGCCGGAGAAAAAACCTTCGCCCGCGCCGCTGCAGCATGCCGCCGAAGTGCTGGGCGTTCCGGTGGAAAACATGATTATGGTCGGCGATTCGCGCAACGATATCCTGGCGGCCAAAGCGGCGGGCTGCCCGAGCATAGGCGTAACCTTCGGCTACGGCGACATGGCCGAACTCTCGAAACACGAAGCCACACGGCCGGATTGGACAATCGGCTCTCTGCCGGAAATCTACGAAAACCTGCGCCCGCAACGGGAAGAAAAAGAGCAGGCCGTCTGAAAACAGACGGAAGCGGTTTTTCAGACGGCCTCAAGGCTCGTTCCGCCCATCCCACCCAATCAAATCCTTTCAGACGGCCTATGAACCCGCAGAAAACCCTCCGCGCACGCGCACTCGACATCCTTTCACGGCAGGAAATCAGCCGTGCCGAACTCAAGCGCAAACTTGCCCCGCATGCCGAGAGCGAAGAGGAAATCGAGCGCGTGCTGGACGAATTCGCCGACCGCCGCTGGCAGTCCGACGAACGCTATGCCGAAGCCTATATCCACAGCAAAAGCCGCAAACACGGCTCATTGCGGCTGAAACAGGCTTTGGCGCAAAAGGGCGTGGACGAAGAAACCGTGCGCGCCTTCCTGCCTGACCGCGACAAGGAATTGGCTTCTGCCGTAGAAGTGGTGCGCAAAAAATTCAAACGCCCGCCCGCCGACTATGCCGAAAAACTCAAACAGATGCGCTTTTTGGCTTATCGCGGCTTCGACGGCGACACCGTTCAGACGGCCTTAAGGCAGGCCTGGACGGAAGAAGAATAGGCAGGCGGCCGGAAACACAATAAAACCAAGGTATGCAGGCCGTCTGAAAAACAGGCCGGGCATGAAACGGCCGGCCGTTTCCCCCGCCCCGAGGCGGTTTGACCGACCGCATACCCAATACACCGCAAATCAAGGATGTACGCATCATGGCACATTATGCAATCGGCGACGTGCAGGGCTGCTTCAACGAACTGGAAGCCCTGCTGGCCAAAATCGGATTCAATCACGGCAGCGACACGCTCTGGCTCACGGGCGACATCGTCAACCGCGGCCCCAAATCGCTGGAGAGCCTCAAATTCTGCATGAAGCACGAAGGCAGCGTGCAGATCATCCTCGGCAACCACGACCTGCATCTGCTGGCCGTCCTCTACGGCCACGGCACGATGAAAAAACGCGATACCATCGAGCCCATCGTCAAACACAAACACGCCGACAAAATGCGCGATTGGCTGCGCCATCAGCCGCTGCTGGTGCAGAAAGACAGCTATCTGATGGTTCATGCCGGACTTTTGCCGCAATGGACGGCGGCGCAGGCGGCGGAGTTTGCCCGCGAAGTCGAACACAGCATGCGCCGCAGCAAACACGGCGAATATTTTGCCGAAATGTACGGCAACAAGCCCGCCGCCTGGTCCGAAGATTTGCGGGATGCAGACAGATTGCGCCTGCTGGTGAACGTTTTTACCCGCATGCGCGCCTTAAACGCCGACGGCAGTTTGGATTACGAATTCAAAAGCACGCCGTCTGAAATGCCGCCGCACCTCCATGCCTGGTTCGATGCGCCGAACCGCCGCCACCTCGACCACACTATCGTGTTCGGCCATTGGTCGGCACTCGGCCTGCTCGACAGTGTGGAAAAAAAAGTGCTGGCACTCGATACCGGCGCGTTGTGGGGCGGCTGCCTGACCGCCGTCAATCTGGCCGACCACAGCATCGTGCAGGAAGCCGCGCACGGCAGGCTGGATTGGTGAGGCCGTCTGAAAGCAGGGTTTTCTTAAAATGTTTTTCAGACGGCCTTTTGTAACGGAATAATGCAAAAATTAATTTCTACTCGCAAAACTTTACACAAACCAGTATGATGGCGTTTTATATCGGTCGGAAATCCGTTTCCGACGCTTTTTTGTATCCATTGCCGCGGTCCGTTCGGGCTGCGGCCATCACATCAAGGAGGTGCATTCGTGTCTGAACAACAACAATCGCAGCGCGAAACTTTTTCCAGCCGGAAAGCCTTTATGTTTGCCGCCATCGGTTCGGCGGTGGGCTTGGGCAATATCTGGCGTTTCCCCTATGTCGCTTATGACAACGGCGGCGGCGCGTTCATTATTCCCTATCTGATTGCGCTGATTACGGCGGGTATCCCGCTGCTGCTGCTCGATTACGCCATCGGCCACCGTTACCGCGGTTCGCCCCCGTTGGCGTTTCGACACGTTTCCAAATATTTCGAGCCGTTCGGCTGGTGGAACGTGCTGACCAACGTCGTAATTTGTACCTATTACGCCGTGATTCTCGGCTGGGCGGTCAGCTATACCTTCTATTCGGTTACCGGAACATGGGGTGCGCAGCCCGAAAGTTTCTTTTTCGGCGAATACCTGAAAATGGCGAAAGACCCCGGTTTGGGACTGGATTTTGTCGGCACCGTGTTGTGGCCGCTAATCGGCGTGTGGCTGTTTACCATCTTCATCCTGGCCGCAGGCGTACAGAAAGGCGTGGCGCGTGCGTCCACCTTCTTTATGCCGCTTTTGGTGGTGATGTTCGTTTTGATGGTCGGCATTTCGCTCACGCTGCCGGGCGCAACCAAAGGCTTGGACGCGCTGTTTACGCCCAATTGGTCTAAGCTGACCGAACCGGGCGTGTGGGTGGCGGCTTACGGCCAGATTTTCTTCTCGCTTTCCATCTGTTTCGGCATCATGATTACCTATTCGTCGTATCTGAAACCCAAATCCGATTTGGGCAGCACCGGTTTGGTGGTCGGCTTTGCCAACAGCAGTTTCGAAGTATTGGCCGGTATCGGCGTGTTTGCCGCATTGGGCTTTATGGCTGCCTCGCAGGGTAAGGAAGTCAGCGATGTTGCCTCTTCCGGCATCGGCTTGGCCTTTATCGCCTTCCCGACCATCATCAATCAGGTGCAGGCTCCTTTGGGCTCGATTATCGGCGTACTGTTTTTCGGTTCGCTGGTGTTTGCCGGCATTACTTCCCTGATTTCCGTGGTGGAAGTGATTGTGGCCGCCGTGCAGGACAAATGGAAAGTAGCGCGCGTGCCGGCTACATTGGCCGTGTGCATTCCGATGGCGGTGATTTCCACCCTGCTGTTCGGTACGACCACAGGCCTGCCCGTGTTGGACGTGTTGGACAAATTCATCAACGTTTACGGCATCGTGGCCGCCGGTTTCATGTATGTGCTGGCTTTGGTGGTGTGGGAAAAACTGCCGCTGCTGCGCAAACACGTCAATTCCGTTTCCTCTTTCAAAATCGGCATTGTCTGGAACTTCTTCATCCTCACCACGCTTAATGTGTTGGGCTACATGTTGTTCCTCGATACCCGCGACCTATTGGCGAAAAACTACAGCGGTTACCCCGATTGGTTCCTGAATATTCTGGGCTGGGGTATGGCCGGCGGCCTCATCGTATTGTCCGTCATCCTGACCTTCCTGCCGTGGCACCGCAGCGCGGCCACTATTGCCCCGATTGACAACAACGAAGGAGACTTGGAATGAGCACAAATGCCATCATTATGATGATGATTTCCCTGGTAGTGATTTGGGGCGGATTCGTCGTTTCCATCCTGCGCCTGCCGAAAGAGCAGAAAGGGCAGGAGGAATAAAGATACAGGCCGTCTGAAAAAACGACGGCTCGGATGGAAATATACAACCGCCGCCATTCCCGCGCAGTCGGGAATCCGGACTTCGATTTTTCAGAAGTGGAAGGGAATTGCCGTTATGCCCAACCTCCGGATTCCTGCTTGCGGGAGAATGGCGGCGGCTGTGTTTCAAAGTTTCCGCTTTGCCGTAACAACATCCTGCACGAACTGCCGAGATTGAAAAGGACAAAAATGAACCCGAACAACCAAGACTTACGCACCCGCTTTATTTTCAACGACATGCCCGTCCGCGGCCTGCATGTCCGGCTGGAGGAAGTGTGGCGGCACATTGTCGGCCGCAAACAATATCCCGCCGCCATCCGCCGCGCGTTGGGCGAATTGCTGGCCGCAGGCGTACTGCTGTCGAGCAACCTGAAACTCGAAGGCACATTGATTGTGCAGGTTCAGGGGCAAGGCCGTCTGAAAATGCTGGTGGTGGAAGCCACTTCCAACCAAACCTGCCGCGCCACCGCGCGTTGGGACGAAACCGCGCAAATAGGCGGCAACGAAACCCTGCGCGACCTCTTGGGCGAAAACGGCGTATTCGTCATTACCGTCCAGCCGCAGGACGGCGAGCCGTGGCAGGGTGTGGTACCGCTGGAAGGCGGCAGCATCGCCGAAATGCTGACCCACTACATGCTGCGTTCCGAACAGCTGGAAACCCACATCACGCTGGCCGCCGACGGCGATACCGCATCCGGCCTGCTGTTGCAGCGTCTGCCGGAAGAAACCTTGGACGAAGACGCATGGGCGCACGTTACCGCGCTGGCCGATACCGTAACGGCGGAGGAGCTGCTGAAATTAGACGCGCAACATCTGCTGTACCGCCTGTTTCACGAAACCCCGCCGCGCGTTTTCGAACCGGAAACGCTGGAATTCGCCTGCACCTGCTCGCGCGGCAAAGTCAGCGACATGCTGCTGATGCTGGGCGGTGAGGAAGTCGGTTCGATTGTGGCGGAAGAGGGCAGCATTTCGGTGGATTGCGATTTCTGCAACGAAAAATACGTATTCGACGAAACGGACGTGAACGCACTGTTCGGTGCGGACGTGGTGAATACCGTACGCGAAGAGCAACACCGTTTGCAGTAATAGCAAACTTCATGACAACAGAGGCCGTCTGAAAACTTTTCAGACGGCCTGAGACCTTTGCAAAATTC
>NZ_KV790768.1:0-6001 GCF_001807735.1 Neisseria sp. HMSC31F04
CGGCCTATCCACCGAACCGAATCGGCCATCCCTACTTAGCCGCATTTTTCCCTGCTGCAGGTTGGGCGGCAGGTTTTTCGGCTGCGGGTTTGGCCGTTTTAGCCGGCGCAGCGGTACCGACCGTTGCCTCATCCTTCAACTTACCGAAGATACCCTCACCGATACCCTTCACCTTCTTCAAATCCTCCACCGATTTAAAATGGCCGTTTTCCTTGCGGTAATCCACAATGGCCTGAGCCTTTGCCGGACCGATCCCGGGCAAAGCCTTCAACTCCTCAACCGTGGCCGTATTGATATTGACGGCCGCCAAAGCCAAAGCCGTAACCGCATAAGACAACAAACCGAACAAAGCCTTTTTCATACCTATTCCTTTCTTAAATCAAACGCCAAATCACACCAAATTATCCGGCTAAAATTGCAAGATAATGCCGAATCATAAATAAAAAACAAGTATCTGGCAACACATTGGCCACACCGCCGAAACAAATTCCCATCCAAAGGATCAAACTGTCATGACCTTCTTCAGCAACCTGTCTATGTTAGATAGGGCAAAAAAGTACGTATAAAAGAGAGAAGCCCTGACGAATAAATCATCAGGGCTTCGAAATAAGTGTTTGGCAGTGACCTACTTTCGCATGGAAGAACCACACTATCATCGGCGCTGAGTCGTTTCACGGTCCTGTTCGGGATGGGAAGGCGTGGGACCAACTCGCTATGGCCGCCAAACTTAAACTGTACAAATCGGTAAAGCCTTAATCAATATATTTGGTGATGACTGAATCAGTCAGTAAGCTTTTATCTTTGAAGTTCTTCAAATGATAGAGTCAAGCCTCACGAGCAATTAGTATGGGTTAGCTTCACACGTTACCGCGCTTCCACACCCCACCTATCAACGTCCTGGTCTCGAACGACTCTTTAGTGCGGTTAAACCGCAAGGGAAGTCTCATCTTCAGGCGAGTTTCGCGCTTAGATGCTTTCAGCGCTTATCTCTTCCGAACTTAGCTACCCGGCGATGCCACTGGCGTGACAACCGGTACACCAGAGGTTCGTCCACTCCGGTCCTCTCGTACTAGGAGCAGCCCCCGTCAAACTTCCAACGCCCACTGCAGATAGGGACCAAACTGTCTCACGACGTTTTAAACCCAGCTCACGTACCACTTTAAATGGCGAACAGCCATACCCTTGGGACCGACTACAGCCCCAGGATGTGATGAGCCGACATCGAGGTGCCAAACTCCGCCGTCGATATGAACTCTTGGGCGGAATCAGCCTGTTATCCCCGGAGTACCTTTTATCCGTTGAGCGATGGCCCTTCCATACAGAACCACCGGATCACTATGTCCTGCTTTCGCACCTGCTCGACTTGTCGGTCTCGCAGTTAAGCTACCTTTTGCCATTGCACTATCAGTCCGATTTCCGACCGGACCTAGGTAACCTTCGAACTCCTCCGTTACTCTTTGGGAGGAGACCGCCCCAGTCAAACTGCCTACCATGCACGGTCCCCGACCCGGATAACGGGTCTGGGTTAGAACCTCAAAGACACCAGGGTGGTATTTCAAGGACGGCTCCACAGAGACTAGCGTCTCTGTTTCAAAGCCTCCCACCTATCCTACACAAGTGACTTCAAAGTCCAATGCAAAGCTACAGTAAAGGTTCACGGGGTCTTTCCGTCTAGCAGCGGGTAGATTGCATCTTCACAACCACTTCAACTTCGCTGAGTCTCGGGAGGAGACAGTGTGGCCATCGTTACGCCATTCGTGCGGGTCGGAACTTACCCGACAAGGAATTTCGCTACCTTAGGACCGTTATAGTTACGGCCGCCGTTTACTGGGGCTTCGATCCGATGCTCTCACATCTTCAATTAACCTTCCAGCACCGGGCAGGCGTCACACCCTATACGTCCACTTTCGTGTTAGCAGAGTGCTGTGTTTTTAATAAACAGTCGCAGCCACCTATTCTCTGCGACCCTCCAGGGCTTACGGAGCAAGTCCTTAACCTTAGAGGGCATACCTTCTCCCGAAGTTACGGTATCAATTTGCCGAGTTCCTTCTCCCGAGTTCTCTCAAGCGCCTTAGAATTCTCATCCTGCCCACCTGTGTCGGTTTGCGGTACGGTTCAATTCAAACTGAAGCTTAGTGGCTTTTCCTGGAAGCGTGGTATCGGTTACTTCATGTCCGTAGACATTCGTCATCACTTCTCGGTGTTAAGAAGACCCGGATTTACCTAAGTTTTCCACCTACCGGCTTAAACAAGCTATTCCAACAGCTTGCTAACCTAACCTTCTCCGTCCCCACATCGCATTTGAATCAAGTACAGGAATATTAACCTGTTTCCCATCGACTACGCATTTCTGCCTCGCCTTAGGGGCCGACTCACCCTACGCCGATGAACGTTGCGTAGGAAACCTTGGGCTTTCGGCGAGCGGGCTTTTCACCCGCTTTATCGCTACTCATGTCAACATTCGCACTTCTGATACCTCCAGCACACTTTACAATGCACCTTCATCGGCCTACAGAACGCTCCCCTACCATGCCAGTAAACTGGCATCCGCAGCTTCGGTTATAGATTTGAGCCCCGTTACATCTTCCGCGCAGGACGACTCGACCAGTGAGCTATTACGCTTTCTTTAAATGATGGCTGCTTCTAAGCCAACATCCTGGCTGTCTGGGCCTTCCCACTTCGTTTACCACTTAATCTATCATTTGGGACCTTAGCTGGCGGTCTGGGTTGTTTCCCTCTTGACAACGGACGTTAGCACCCGCTGTCTGTCTCCCGAGGAACCACTTGATGGTATTCTGAGTTTGCCATGGGTTGGTAAGTTGCAATAACCCCCTAGCCATAACAGTGCTTTACCCCCATCAGTGTCTTGCTCGAGGCACTACCTAAATAGTTTTCGGGGAGAACCAGCTATCTCCGAGTTTGTTTAGCCTTTCACCCCTATCCACAGCTCATCCCCGCATTTTGCAACATGCGTGGGTTCGGTCCTCCAGTACCTGTTACGGCACCTTCAACCTGGCCATGGATAGATCACTCGGTTTCGGGTCTACACCCAGCAACTCATCGCCCTATTAAGACTCGGTTTCCCTACGCATCCCCTATCCGGTTAAGCTCGCTACTGAATGTAAGTCGTTGACCCATTATACAAAAGGTACGCAGTCACACCACAAGGGTGCTCCCACTGTTTGTATGCATCAGGTTTCAGGTTCTATTTCACTCCCCTCCCGGGGTTCTTTTCGCCTTTCCCTCACGGTACTGGTTCACTATCGGTCGATGATGAGTATTTAGCCTTGGAGGATGGTCCCCCCATATTCAGACAGGATTTCACGTGTCCCGCCCTACTTTTCGTACGCTTAGTACCACTATTGAGATTTCGAATACGGGACTATCACCCACTATGGTCAAGCTTCCCAGCTTGTTCTTCTATCTCAACAGCTATTACGTACAGGCTCCTCCGCGTTCGCTCGCCACTACTTGCGGAATCTCGGTTGATTTCTTTTCCTCCGGGTACTTAGATGGTTCAGTTCTCCGGGTTCGCTTCTCTAAGTCTATGTATTCAACTTAGGATACTGCACAGAATGCAGTGGGTTTCCCCATTCGGACATCGCGGGATCATAGCTTTATTGCCAGCTCCCCCACGCTTTTCGCAGGCTTACACGTCCTTCGTCGCCTATCATCGCCAAGGCATTCACCTGATGCACTTATTCACTTGACTCTATCATTTCAAGAACTTCTCTGACTTTGCCTGACATTCCGTTGACGAGAACATCAAACTTGAATTTCCTACTTTGATAAAGCTTACTGCTTGTTGTGTCTTAATCCCGCCTTTTGTCTTTCGGGATTAAGTCGATACAATCATCACCCAAATACTGCACCTGTTTTTCTTTTCCTATTCAGGAGACAACTGACCGTTTGCAATCGGTCAATCATCAAAAACAGACACATTGTCTTTGTTTGTTGATTTCGGCTTTCCAATTTATTAAAGATCGATGCGTTCAATATTGCTATTTACTTCGCAAATTAAAAGAAACTGTACTCTCATACAACCTATTTTAATTTGTAAATTATTTGGTGGAGGCAAACGGGATCGAACCGATGACCCCCTGCTTGCAAAGCAGGTGCTCTACCAACTGAGCTATGCCCCCAGTACTTCGGCCTCCGGCTAATCAGCCTTCTTTGCCTTGCGGTCTGCATGGTGGGTCTGGTAGGACTTGAACCTACGACCCCACGCTTATCAAGCGTGTGCTCTAACCACCTGAGCTACAAACCCTTTGTGCTGCATCTTCGATTACCGATAAGTGTGAGTACCTAGACCCCTTTTCTCTAGAAAGGAGGTGATCCAGCCGCAGGTTCCCCTACGGCTACCTTGTTACGACTTCACCCCAGTCATGAAGCATACCGTGGTAAGCGGGCTCCTTGCGGTTACCCTACCTACTTCTGGTATCCCCCACTCCCATGGTGTGACGGGCGGTGTGTACAAGACCCGGGAACGTATTCACCGCAGTATGCTGACCTGCGATTACTAGCGATTCCGACTTCATGCACTCGAGTTGCAGAGTGCAATCCGGACTACGATCGGTTTTATGAGATTGGCTCCGCCTCGCGGCTTGGCTACCCTTTGTACCGACCATTGTATGACGTGTGAAGCCCTGGTCATAAGGGCCATGAGGACTTGACGTCATCCCCACCTTCCTCCGGTTTGTCACCGGCAGTCTCATTAGAGTGCCCAACTGAATGATGGCAACTAATGACAAGGGTTGCGCTCGTTGCGGGACTTAACCCAACATCTCACGACACGAGCTGACGACAGCCATGCAGCACCTGTGTTACGGTTCCCGAAGGCACCCCTCCGTCTCTGGAGGGTTCCGTACATGTCAAGACCAGGTAAGGTTCTTCGCGTTGCATCGAATTAATCCACATCATCCACCGCTTGTGCGGGTCCCCGTCAATTCCTTTGAGTTTTAATCTTGCGACCGTACTCCCCAGGCGGTCGATTTCACGCGTTAGCTACGCTACTAAGCAGTCAAGCTGCCCAACAGCTAATCGACATCGTTTAGGGCGTGGACTACCAGGGTATCTAATCCTGTTTGCTACCCACGCTTTCGAGCATGAACGTCAGTATTATCCCAGGGGGCTGCCTTCGCCATCGGTATTCCTCCACATCTCTACGCATTTCACTGCTACACGTGGAATTCTACCCCCCTCTGACATACTCTAGCTACCCAGTTCAGAACGCAGTTCCCAGGTTGAGCCCGGGGATTTCACATCCTGCTTAAGTAACCGTCTGCGCTCGCTTTACGCCCAGTAATTCCGATTAACGCTCGCACCCTACGTATTACCGCGGCTGCTGGCACGTAGTTAGCCGGTGCTTATTCTTTAGGTACCGTCAGTAGAAACGGGTATTAACCGCTCCTTTTTCTTCCCTAACAAAAGTCCTTTACAACCCGAAGGCCTTCTTCAGACACGCGGCATGGCTGGATCAGGCTTGCGCCCATTGTCCAAAATTCCCCACTGCTGCCTCCCGTAGGAGTCTGGGCCGTGTCTCAGTCCCAGTGTGGCGGATCATCCTCTCAGACCCGCTACTGATCGTCGCCTTGGTAGGCCTTTACCCCACCAACTAGCTAATCAGATATTGGCCGCTCGAATAACGCAAGGCCCGAAGGTCCCCTGCTTTCCTCCTCAGAGCGTATGCGGTATTAGCCAATCTTTCGATTGGTTATCCCCCATTACTCGGTACGTTCCAATATATTACTCACCCGTTCGCCACTCGCCGGCAGTAGTGCAAGCACTACCCCGCTGCCGTCCGACTTGCATGTGTAAAGCATGCCGCCAGCGTTCAATCTGAGCCAGGATCAAACTCTTATGTTCAATCTCTAACTTAATAACTTCTGGTCTGCTTCAAAGAAACCGACAGGACAATGTTTAAAACATCATCTTGTCTGTCTTCTAAACAGTGTGAGGCCTAAGCACTCACACTTATCGGTAATCTGTTTGTTAAAGAGCA
>NZ_KV790769.1:0-17224 GCF_001807735.1 Neisseria sp. HMSC31F04
TGTCGAAGGAAGGGCTTTTTTGCAAAGATCTCTGGCTGTGATTAAACGCGAAACCAAATCCACAAAAAATATGGTGATGATTACCGGCTATTTGTTCCTGATGGCTTACTTTGCCGCATTTGTGGTTTACCAAATTACTTCAAGGATAATGTGATGACTCAATATATTATCGTCGGCTTGATTATGCTCGCTTGCGTATTCTTCCTCTTGCGAAAATTCGTATTCAAACCGAAAAAACGCGATTGCAGCAGCGGCTGCGGCAAATGCGGCGGTTGCGGTTAAATAAAGAGGGTTCGACAAGTAAAGGCCGTCTGAAATCGTTTCAGACGGCCTTTTGTATATTTGGGCTATGGTTGAAACGACAGGAATATCGAATATGCCGCCGGATGTCAGTAGTCGAATCCATGGCTTTTCAAACGAACCCTAAGCGTGAACTTCAACAACCCAGGCAATCCATCTAAATCGCTCTATAACAAAAGGCCGTCTGAAAACCAAACTTCGGCTTTCAGACGGCCTCATACATTCCAAAATTTCAACCAACCTTATTTCAACGCTTCCAGCAGCTTCCCGTGTATCCCGCCAAAACCGCCATTGCTCATCACCAAAATATGGTCGCCTGCTTCGGCATTTTTCACGATTTCGGCAACGAAGGCATCGAAGTCTTGTCCGACGTGCAGCTTGCCGCCCAAAGGAGCGAGGGCTTCGGCGACGTTCCAGTCCACGCCGCCGGCGTAGCAGAACACTTGGTCTGCATCTTTGAGGCTTTCGGGTAAGGCGGCTTTCATGGTGCCGAGTTTCATGGTGTTGGAACGCGGCTCGAGGACGGCGAGGATGCGGGCGTTTCCGACGCGCTGGCGCAGGCCTTCGATGGTGGTTTCGATGGCGGTCGGGTGGTGGGCGAAGTCGTCGTAAACAGTGATGCCGTTTACCGTGCCTTTGATTTCCATGCGGCGTTTGACGTTTTTAAACGCGCTCAAGGCTTCGCAGGCGGTCTGAATATCGACGCCGGCATGGCGTGCGGCAGCGATGACGGCGAGCGCATTCATGCGGTTGTGTCCGCCCATCAAATTCCATGCGACGTGTCCGGCTTTTTTACTGTCAAGCAACACGTCGAACGAGCCGTCTGCATTCACTTCGCCGACCTGCCAGCCGTGTTCGGTACCGAATTTTTCCACCGGTGTCCAGCAGCCTTTGTCGAGAGTGTCTTGCAGGCTTTGTTGCTGTCCGTTGCAGATGATTAAGCCTTCGGACGGCACGGTGCGCACGAGGTGGTGGAACTGGGTCTGTATCGCGCCCAAATCGGCGAAGATGTCAGCGTGGTCAAATTCCAGATTGTTCAACACGGCAGTACGCGGACGGTAATGTACGAATTTGGAGCGCTTGTCGAAAAAGGCGGTATCGTATTCGTCGGCTTCGATGACGAAAAACGGCGATTTGCTGTTTGGATCTTGGCGCGGCGTTTGCGGCAGGCGGGCGGAAACGCTGAAGTTTTCCGGTACGCCGCCAATCAGGAAGCCTGGTGCGAGACCGGCATATTCCAAGACCCATGCCAGCATAGAGGCGGTAGTCGTTTTGCCGTGTGTTCCGGCTACGCCGAGTACCCAGTGTTGGTGTAATACGTTTTCAGCAAGCCATTGTGGGCCGGAAATATAAGGTAGGCCGCGGTTTAAAATCGCTTCAACCACATCCATGCCGCGTTTGGCAACATTGCCGATAACGTAAATATCGGCTTTAAATTCGTCTAATTGAGCGGCATCAAAACCTTCGTGTACGCCTATACCTAAGGCTTCAAGCTGGGTGCTCATCGGCGGATACATCTTCGCGTCGCAACCGCTGACTTTAAAACCTGCTTCTTTGGCAATAGCCGCTACGCCGCCCATAAATGTGCCGCCGATACCGATAATGTGGATGTGTTTCATAATCTTGAATCTTTAAATGAAGTTAAATCTAAAATACTGTTTGAAAGTACGATGACGAAATGACTAACAACTCATGCAGTTTCCATTTTCAGCATTGCATGGTTAAGTTATTAGCGGTTGTTTTTAAAAATAACGCAGGGCAACATCGGCAAGCAGTTTTTGCTCTTCGCGGCTCAAATGGCGTAAATCAGTTATAAAGGGCTTTCTGTTGGTGTTTTGGGTAAAACGGATGATCGGGTTTGGTGTTTACTGAAAAACAGCTTTTTACAGCCCATCATTTTCAGACGACCTATCTCACTCCATTGGATCGTGATAAGGCTCGTCCAAATAATAAGGTTTCGCTTTCAATCTTTCCCATTTGACTTTCGGACGGTCTTTCGACGAACCGAACACATTGCCGCCAGTCGTTCTCTTCCGCTTTCCAGTCAGATAATTGTCGCTGTACTCCTCAATTTCGCCCGAAGCTCTGTGATATTCGTGATATGAATATCCAATCAGGAGAAAGCGGTCGTTTTGGTAACGGAATAGGTAGTCACTGCGGTCTTTCCACCAGTTTCCGCAACTGAAAAAATCTTCAAAATGGACTTTCAGACGACCTTTATCGATGGATACATCAGAAAGCGGGTCATTCAGACATCCTTTATCTTTATCGCTTTCAGGCGGAATCAACGTTGTGTTTTCGACAGCCGTCTTGTAACCGTCTGCCTGCTTGAACAATACTTTCAACATCCTCGGATTGGTATCCAATTCAGGTAGTCCCATAGAGTCGTTTGGGATGATGTTTGCCTTGTCTTGCTTTTGCAGCACCAAAACAGCATCGGCTTGATTGTCGCCGTTTAAATCCCCCTCCACGCTTTTGATGATTTTCCAACCTTTTGGAACGTACGCGGAAAAATCGGCGGCGCAAACAGGCAGGGCGATGCAGGATAAAAATATCAATATGCTGCGTTTCATAGCAATTCCTGATGATGGCAAATTCAATAGCCCGTAGCACGGGCTTTGCTCGCGAAACCTAATGCCGAAACCGACTGATTTCGGATTTTAGCGAAACTCGCTTCGCTCGTTTTCAGACGACCTCGAACGCAGCCCTGACCCTGTCCAAATCCTCTTGCGTATCCACGCCGGCGGCAGGGGCTTCTTTGGCGGTTTCGACGGCAATCGGGTAGCCGTGCCACAGGACGCGCAGTTGTTCCAACGATTCGATGGTTTCCAGCGGCGAAACGCTCATTTCGGCGTAGCGTTGCAGGAAGCCTGCGCGGTAGGCGTAGATGCCGATATGGCGCAGGACGGCGGTTTCGGCGGGCAATTCGCGTTTTTCAGCACGCATGGCATCGCGTGGATAGGGAATCGGGGCGCGGCTGAAGTAGATGGCGTTGCGGTTTTTGTCGAGGACGACTTTGACGACGTTGGGATTCATAAATTCGTCGAAATCGTGCAATTCGTGTGCCGCGGTCGCCATCTGCACGTTGTTTTCCACCAAGACTTCGGCGGTGCGGTCGATGAGTTCGGGGGCAATCAGCGGCTCGTCGCCCTGTACGTTGACGACCACCAGATGTTGCGGCAGTTTCAGCGCAGCAGCGGCTTCGGCAAGGCGGGTCGTGCCGCTTTCGTGCCGGTTTGAAGTCATGACGACTTCGACGCCGTGCGCCTGACAGGCTGCATGAATATCGGGATGGTCGGTGGCAACGACGACGCGCGCGGCTTTGCTTTTTGCCGCCTGTTCGGCAACGCGCACGACCATCGGTTTGCCGTGAATATCCGCCAAGGCTTTTCCGGGTAGGCGCGATGAATCCAGCCGCACCGGAATCAATACGACGAATTCGGTCATGCTTTGAGTTCCTCTTCGCTCAACGCTCGTGCTTCGTTTTCCAGCATATAGGGAATGCCGTCTTTAATCGGATAAGCCAGCTTCGCCTGACGGCTCCACAATTCCTGTTTGTCCTGATGATATTCCAGCCTGCCTTTGGTAACGGGGCAGACGAGGATGTCTAAGAATTTTTTTTCCATGGGGTTTCTTTCGGGTTTGATGGTTTTAGCGAAGCTCGCTTCGCTCGTTTTCAGACGGCCTCAAGCGGCATTATTTTCTCCGTGCCGCTTTTGGGGGTTGCGTTGAGCAGTCTGGGGCAGGATTTTTGCCGCCGCACATAATCTGATGGATTTCTCGGACTAATTTTTCGTTTTGATTTGATTTTTCGTATTTTTCGGTGACGATGGTCATCATCGGATTCGTCGTTGCCTCAAGATAGCGCGGCATTTTATCGAGTATAGACTGACCTACCTCCGTGCCGTAAAATCCGATCAACGCATCGACTTCTTCCTGAGTATAAACCGTCTTTATGCCGTCCATACCTGCTTTACGAAATTGGGCACGCACTTGCGGCGTATTGATTTCGGTAACTATTCGATTTGCATGATTTCTCAAGGCTGCTTCCAACTGCGGACGCTTGTCGGCCGGTGCATCTTTCAAAAAATTCTGTATATTCGGATTAGCAAGCATAATGCCCTCAACCCTTTGTAAAGACTGATCCAACAGAGCGTCCATCCTTTGTACTTCAAACAGACGCTCCAGCGACGCATCGCTGGGCGGGGCGGCAAATGCGTTGGCACACAATGCCAGCGCGGCGAAGGGCAATAATAAGGTTTTCAGTTTCATATCCACTCCTTTAACGAATGATTAATGCAGATAAAAAATACAACCGGCTTCCATCATTCCTGCGCAGAAGGGAATCCGGAGATTTGGGATTTCTGAAGTCCCCCAGGCATTCCTGAAAATTCAAGGTCTGGATTCCCGCCAGCACGGGAATGACGGCGTGAGGCGTTATTATTCGAGTCCATGATAACTTCGCCTAAACCGTGCTTTCAGACGACCTTCGGCGCACGCTCCAGCCGTCCCAACACAAATCCTGCCAAATCAGGCTCGATTATCGCACAAACAGGCAATACCCATACATGATTCATATTGAGGCCGTCTGAAAACTTGACCGCATCCTTTTCCGTAATAATCACCGTGTCCGCATCCGGCAAATCTGCCGCTGCAATGTCGGCATGGTCGGGCAGCGCGATGGTTTGGTTCAACGTGATGCCCATGTTCCGCAGCGAATCGAAAAAACGCTCCGGCTTGGCGATACCCGCCACGGCGGCGACGGTTTGGTTTTTCAGACGACCTGTGTCCAGTATTTCGGACGGATGGTTCAAACGGTAAATCCGTCCCGTTTCAATACGGCTGTGGAACATATTTTCAGACGGCGCAAACGACGCATCTGCCATGCCGCCGCTGATCACGACCGCATCCACCGAATTCAGCCGCGACAAAGGTTCGCGCAAACTGCCGTTGGGCAGTAAATCCAAATCCGTTCGCCCCGTATCCGCCGCCGGAAACACCGCGATTTCGACATCGCGCCGCAGGGCGTAATGCTGCAAACCGTCGTCCGCCACAATCAGCCCGATGTCGGTATGCGCCGCCAGCAACGCCCTGCCTGCCTCCAAGCGGCTGCTGCCCACCGCCGTCGGCGCACCGGTTTTACGGAACAGCAGCAAAGGCTCGTCACCCGCATCTTCCGCTCGGCTCGCGGTATTCAATACATGAACCGCCTTGCTCTTGCGCCCGTAGCCCCGGCTGATGATGCCGACCTTGACGCCTTTTTCCTGCAAACCCGACACCAGCGCGGCGACAATCGGCGTTTTCCCCGTCCCGCCCGCGTGGATATTGCCGACCACGACCACAGGCACGGGCAGCTTTTCGCTTTTCAGACGGCCTGAAACGAAATCATCTCGCCGTTTCGCCGCAATTTTGGCAAACAGTTTGGATAAGGGCTTGAGCAGGAAAGATAAAAACGGATTGGGGTGTTGCCAATGGCGTTCGATGATTTGATGGGGCTTGGGCATTCAGACGGCCTTCGGGGTACGGGGTGGGAATGTATGGCGGCAGGCAGGTTTTATAGCGGGTTGAATTGAAACCGGTGCGGCGTTGCCCCGCCTTAGCTCAAAGAGAACGATTCTCTAAGGTGCTGAAGCACCAAGTGAATCGGTTCCGTACTATCTGTACTGTCTGCGGCTTCGCCGCCTTGTCTTGATTTTTGTTCATCCGCCATATCTTTCGGTTGGGTTGTCGTGGCAATCAATATGATGAAACGGAAATGGTTTCTATGCGGGAGTTTTTGCGATAGCGGCGGGTTTGGTTCGGTATTTTGTCTTGATCCGCATAAATTCCCGCCCCGCTTTCGACTCGGAACGTCATCTGTTTCGGCATACGGGTAAATTCGGCGGTTTCGCGCATTTCGATTTCCGACAGGTTGATGCGTTTGAGCTTGCCCAGTTTTGCTTCCGCATCTTGGATTTCCATGCCCGGGCGGATGCCAGAAGCGGTGCGGCAGGCCGGGGAGGAGGTGCCCAGCCAGATAATTTTCTTATTCAGCCGCAAAGGCGCATCGGGATCGTCGTCGCCGTTCAAATGGGCCGACACGGTAATATCTTTGGACAGTGTGATGTCGACAAAGGCCGCACCTTCGGCATCACTTTCCCGTTTGAATTTCGCTTTGGGAAATTTTTGCCTGACCTGTTTCAGGTTCTGCCCGAGTGAGACGTTGCCGATGCTGGTCGGACTGATCAGGCATTCTGCGGCGGCGGGCAGGGTGCAGCCGAAAGTCAGTGTCAGGAAGATGCCGATTTTGTTCATTTTCGTTTCCGTGGATGGAAAGGGGCAAACCCCGATATTATCATTTCAGACCGTCTGAAAATATGTTCGGGAAACCCGCTTTTCAGACGGCCTGGCCGTATGCGGCGTCGTTGTTCAGCGTGCCGCCATTTCCAGCAGTTCGGCGGCATGGCTGCGCGTGGTGGCGGTGAGGGTTTCGCCGCCGAGCATACGGGCGATTTCTTCCACCCGTTCTTCGGCGGAGAGTACGCGGATGCTGCTGACGGTTTGCTCGCCCTCGCTGTTTTTCCTGACCTGCCAATGCTGTTCGCCGCAGGCGGCCACTTGGGGCAGGTGGGTAACGGCCAGCACTTGGTGTTTCCTGCCGAGGCTCCGCAGGGCGCGGCCCACCGTTTCGGCCACGCCGCCGCCGATGCCGGTGTCCACTTCGTCGAAAATCAGGGTCGGCGTTTGGGTATATTGGCTGGTGACGACTTGCAGGGCGAGGCTGATGCGCGCCAGTTCGCCGCCGGAGGCGACTTTGTTCAGCGGGCGCAGCGGGCTGCCTTTGTTGGCGGCTACTTGGTATTGCACTTGTTCCAGTCCGAAGGCGGACGGGGAGGCGGGCAGCAGTTCGATGTGGAAGCGCGCACCCTTCATGGCCAATTCCTGCATGTGGGCGGCGGTTTCGCTGCCGAGGCGTTCGGCGGCCTGACGGCGGCCGGCGGAAAGTTGCTGTGCCGCTTCGTGGTATTGTTTTTCGCAGCGTTCGGCAGCGGTTTCGAGGGCGGCAATGTCGGCGGCGGCTTGAAACTGTTGCAGCGCGGCTTCGATTTCCTGCATTTTAGCCGGCAAATCCTGCGGTTCGACGCGGTATTTGCGCGCCATGCCCATCAGTTCGCCCAGGCGTTGTTCTTGTGCGGCCAGTTCGGCCGGATCGAGGTCGCTGCGGGAGGCTACGTCGCGCATGTTGGCGGATACTTCGCCCAATTCGGCTTCGATGCTGGCCAGAAGGTTCAGGCTTTCGTTGAAGCGCGGCTCTATGCGGCTGAGGGCTTCGAGCTTTTTCTGGCAGCGGTAGATTTGCGCCTGCAGGCCGTTGTCGCCGTTGATGGCTTCTTCAGTTTCCTGTGCGGTTTCCATCAATTCGGCGGCGTGGGCGAGGCTGTCGTGGCTTTGGCTGACGGTTTCCCATTCGCCGGGCGCGGGGGCGAGGCGGCTGAGTTCGTCAAACTGCCATTCCAGCCGTTCGCGTTCGATTTGCAGGTTTTCGCTTTGGGTTTGGGCGGCCTTCAGGGCTTGGTTGGCGTTTTGCCAGCTTTGGTAGGCGGCTTTGACTTCGCCCGCCAGTGCGGTGCAGCCGGCAAAGGCATCCAGCAGTTCGCGCTGCGCGGCTTCTTGGTTGAGCGAGTGGTGGGCGTTTTGGCCGTGAATGTCGATCAGGCGGCTGCCTATGCTTTTCAGTTGCGACAGGGTGGCGGCCTGGTTGTTGATGTAGCTGCGGCTTTTTCCTTTGGCATCGATGATGCGGCGGACGGAGAGTTCTTCCGCATCTTCCGCCAGCAGCCCTTGTTCGCGCAGTTCGGCCTGCAATTCGGGCAGTTCGGAAAGGTCGAACAGAGCGGAGAGGCGTGCTTCTGCCGCGCCCTGCCTGATTTGGCCGTAGTCGGCCTTGTCGCCCAACAGCAGGCCGATGGCGTCGAGGGTGATGGATTTTCCGGCGCCGGTTTCGCCGGTCAATACGGTGAAACCAGGTTGGAAGTCGAGGTTGAGTCGGTCTACGATGACGAAGTCGTTGAGGGAAAGTGCCAGCAGCATGGTGAATCCTTTGGATGTCGTGGGCGGCGATTATATAGGGGAAGCGGCCGTGAGACGACTGTTTGCTTGTCTTGCGCGGTCGCGGCGGGGCAAAGGCCGTCTGAAAGTAAGGTATAATCCGCGCCGTTTTTAAAATTACACCGGATAAATTATGTTTAAAGAAGCCGAACGATACCTTTCCACCGTGCGCGATATGTTGCGCTTTGCCGTCAGCCGTTTCAATGAGGCGGGGCTGGCGTTCGGCCACGGCAGCGACAATGCGCACGACGAAGCCGCTTATCTGATCCTGCACACGCTGAATCTGCCGCTGGATTTGCTGGAACCTTATCTGGACGCGGTTTTGCTGCCGTCTGAAAAACGCGGCCTGCTGGCTTTGATCGAGCGGCGGGTAAACGAACGTGTGCCGGTGGCGTATTTGACGAATCAGGCTTGGCAGGGCGAATTTGATTTTTATGTGGACGAACGGGTGCTTGTGCCGCGTTCGTTTATTTATGAACTGCTGGGCGAACCGCTGCGCCCGTGGATAGAGTATGACGAGCTGGTGCATACGGCTTTGGATTTGTGCACCGGAAGCGGCTGTCTGGCCATCCAGATGGCGCATCACTATCCGGCGGCGGACGTCGATGCGGTCGATATCAGCCTGGATGCGCTGGAAGTGGCGGCCGTCAATGTGGAAGATTACGGCTTGGAAGACCGTATCAATCTGATTCATACGGATTTGTTCGAAGGCTTGGAAGGCACTTACGACTTAATCGTTTCCAATCCGCCCTATGTCGATGCCGAGTCGGTGGCCGAACTGCCGCCGGAATATTTGCACGAGCCGGAAGAGGCCTTGGGCAGCGGCGAAGACGGATTGGACGCGACGCGGCAAATTATTCTGCAGGCGGCGAAGTTCCTCAATCCGCGCGGCGTGCTGCTGGTAGAAATCGGCCACAACCGCGATGTGTTGGAAGCCGCTTATCCCGAACTGCCGTTTACCTGGCTGGAAACCAGCGGCGGCGACGGCTTCGTGTTCCTGCTGACGCGCGAACAGTTGCTGGGTGAGGAATAAGCGGAAGCAGTGCCGCCCGGCATTGAAAAAAGCCTGAGGCCGTCTGAAAACCGTTTTTTCTTGTCGGAAACGGTTTTCAGACGGCCTCGGCCGTAATGGGCTGCCTTATCGGGCATCTGCCTGTTGCAGTATGGCGGGGGCGAAACGTTGGATGGTGTCGCGCAGGGGAATCAATTTGCCGTGGAAGAAGTGCGAGGCTTGGGGGATGAGGATGACGGGGATGTCTTGTCCGGCCGCCCAGTCCAATGCCTGCTGCGGTTTGACGACTTCGTCCAGCTCGCCGTGTATCAGCAGGGTGCGGGCCGGGTTCGGCGCATCGGGTTCGCGTTCGCGATCGTAGTGGCGCACGGCAGGGCCCATCAGCAGCAGTAAGTCAGGGGTCTGGCGGGCGGCGGCGAAAAGGGAAACGTAGCCGCCGAAGGAAAAGCCCGCGATGACCAGTTTCGGTACTTCGGGGTGGCGGCTGCGGGCGTAGTCGATAACGGCCAGGCAGTCTTCCGTTTCGCCACGGCCGTAATCGTGTTCTCCGCCGCTGTTGCCGACGCCGCGCAGGTTGGGCAGGTAACAGTGGAAACCCAGCCGGTTGAGGGCTTTGGCTGCGGTTTGGATGACTTTGTTGGTGTTGGTGCCGCCTTGCAGCGGGTTGGGGTGGTTGATGACCGCCACGCCCTGCGGGGCGGTTTGCGACGGCAGGAAAATGGTTTCGAGCGTGCCTACGGGGCCGTTGATGCTCAAAACTTCCGGTTGGTTCATGATGGCGTTCCTTGCGGTTTCGGATGGCGGATTGTAAAGGCGGCGGTCGGGCTTTGTCTATGAAGGATAGCCTGAACGATTTTTCAGACGGCCTTTACATCACCGCGCCTTTCCGTTATTTTCCTTCCCCCGCTTTCCACACCAAACATTCTAATCATGAAAAAAATCACTCCGGACAACCTGCCCGTCCTGCTGGCCGAGGCACTGGCGAAAAAGGATATGGCGACGATACTCGACGCGCTGGTGCAATTTTTGCGCAGGGGCGGTATCAGGCGCGCGGGGCAGCGTTTCGACCTTTTGCTGGATGTGCTGCGGCGGGATTCGGAATTGGCGGCACTGTTCGGCAGCCGTTTTTACCAATGGCTGGGCGGCGTACACGTTTATCCGGCCTTGGTCGGCTTGGGCATTTTTTCGCGCAGCGGTTTTGCACGCGAAATCGGTATCCGAATCTATGAACGCTTTATGCCGTCGTTTAAGGATTTGAATAACCTGCGCGATGTCTTCCTGCATCTGTTTCATTCGCAGAACGATGAAAAATGGCTGGAAACCATTAACTTGCGCCGTTGGTTGAAGCTGTACGGCTGCCTGCGTGCGGGCGCGGAGGATGCAACGGTTCAGACGGCCGCAAGGCATCTGACGCAGGCGCGGCTTCATGCCTTGGAAATGCTGTCGATTTGGGTGGCGGCGGAGGAATTGGAACCCGAGTTTACCCGCATCGAACCGAAACTGATGGAAGTGGATTCGGCATTCGTCGCCCTGCATCAGGAAATCAGCCGGCTGGTGGCGCATTACCGCCGGCCCGATTGCAAAGAGGCATTCGATACCGCCCACCTCGAAGTGATGATGGAGCAATGCCGGCAGCAGGTGGAGAGGCTGCGCAAACGGGGCACCGGCGCGGGCGCGGGTTCGTCGGTCAAGGTGGCGCACCTATTGGAAAGGCTGTCGCAAACGCTCGACCGGTTGGATGTATTGTTGGAAATCCAAACGGCTGAAAACGTCCGCGCCTACCGCCGCCATACCGTACGTTTGCTGCGTTCCCTGACGATGGCCGCCGTGGAACAGCACAGCACGGAGCTGCTGAGGCGGCGCAGCATCAAAATGCTGGCGCGCAGCATTACGGAGAACTCCAGCGGCCACGGCGAACATTACATCACGCGCAACAGGCGCGAATATTGGGGCATGTTGGCTTCGGCTTCGGGCGGCGGCGTGATTATCGCCCTGATGGCGGGCAATAAAATCAACATTGCCGGCTGGGGCTTGGGCGATTTCTCCACCGCCCTGCTGTCCGGTCTGAACTACGGCTTGGGCTTTATGTTCATCCACATGGTGCACTGTACCGTGGCCACCAAACAGCCTGCCATGACCGCTTCCCGCATCGCCGAATCGGTGGAGCAGGGCGACAAGGTGCGCGGCGCGGTGGAAGGCAAACTGGCCAAATTGCTGATCGACGTCGCGCGTTCGCAGACCGTGGCGGTGTTCGGAAACGTCTGCATCGCCGTACTGGTGGCCACGCTGGTGTCGTTGTCTTTCGCACAAAACAACGGCCGGCCGTTCTTGGATGCTGATGCGGTTGCCTACCAGTTCAAATCGCTCCAGCCGTTCACCCAGCCGACGCTGTGGTATGCCGCAATCGCGGGTGTGTGGCTGTTTTGCTCCGGCATCATCTCCGGCTTTTTCGACAACCGCGCCGACTACCTCAACCTGCGCCAACGCCTGACGGTGCAGCCGTTGCTGAAAAAAATCCTGCCGCCGGGCATCCGCGCCCGTTTGGCCGACTATCTGCACCGCCACTACGGCTCGCTGGCGGGCAATTTCATTTTCGGCATGCTGTTGGGCATGACGGGCTGGGTCGGCCACCTGCTCGGCCTGCCGCTGGACATCCGCCACGTTGCCTTTTCTTCGGCCAACTTGGGTTACGCCGCCGTCAGCGACGGCAGTAACATTCTATATTTCCTGATAAATCTGGCTTTTGTGTTGATGATAGGCGCGGTAAACCTGTTGGTCAGCTTCTCGCTCGCGCTGATTGTCGCCCTGCGTTCGCGCGGTACACGCATCGAAAGCCTGTCGAAACTGATAGACTCGATGTGGATGCAGATCAAAGCCAATCCGATGAGTCTGATTTATCCTGTTCAGACGGCCTCAGACATTCAAAAAGCAGTAAAAGAAAACAAAAACGGCGGATAGGCCGTCTGAAAAAAGCAAATCCATTTAGCGAGGCACAACCATGCAAGCACAATTTCTGACACTCGACGGTATCGACGGTTCGGGCAAATCCACCCATCTGGAAACCATGCGCGAATGGTTTGAACGGCGCGGAATGCCAGTTCTGTTCACCCGCGAGCCGGGCGGCACGCCTTTGGGCGAAGAATTACGCCGCCTGCTGCTCTCGCCCGACAGCCGCGTCGGACTGCGTACCGAAACCCTGCTGATGTTCGCCGCCCGCCGCCAGCATTTGGAAGACGTGATACTGCCGGCTTTGGATAAAGGCATCCACGTTGTTTCCGACCGTTTCACCGATGCCACCTTCGCTTATCAGGGCGGCGGGCGCGGTATTCCGTCGGTGGACATCGAAGTGTTGGAAAACTGGGTGCAGGGCAGCCTGCGCCCGAACCTGACCCTGCTGCTGGATGTGCCGCTTGAGGTATCGTTCGAACGCATTGCCCGTTCGCGTGAGAAAGACCGTTTCGAACAGGAAGAGGCGGAGTTTTTCGCCCGCGTGCGCGGTGCTTATCTCGATCGTGCCGCCGCCCATCCGCAACGCTACCGCGTCATTGACAGTAACCGGAGCAGGGAAGAAGTGCGTGCGGCGGTAGAAGCGGCCTTGCAGGCGCATTTCGAGGCCGTCTGAAAACAGCGGACGCTTGTCGTACGGCCGTTTGATTTTTGAATCGAGTTGTTGTTTGCGCGATAAAAAACGCCGAATTCATGATTGATTCATGAGTTCGGCATTTTTGTACGGTAAATCCGTTTTATGCTTGCTATGGAATGGGATTCCCTCAGCCTGAAGAGCTTGAGGTCTGAGATGCCGTCGATATGAAGCGGGCCGGTTTGCATGATTCATGCAAACAGTAAAAGCGGATAAAGCCGCCATACTCTTTTCAGACGGCCTCATTATTGATTGCCGCCGAGTTTATTCTTCGGCAGGAAGTTCCATTTCCAAAACGGCCTGTTTCTGCCGTTCGCGGAAATCGGCCAGTTTGGCCGCCAGTTCGGGATCGTGGTTTGACAACAGGGAAACCGCAAACAGCGCGGCATTCGCCGCTCCGGCTTCGCCGATGGCGAAGGTGGCGACGGGTATGCCTTTGGGCATTTGGACGATGGACAAGAGGGAATCTTCCCCCCTCAGATATTTGCTCGGCACGGGTACGCCCAGTACGGGCAGGGTGGTTTTTGCCGCCACCATGCCGGGCAGGTGGGCCGCGCCGCCCGCTCCGGCGATGATGGCCTGAATGCCGCGCTTGCATGCGGTTTCCGCGTATTCAAACATCAAATCCGGCGTACGGTGGGCGGAAACGACGCGCGCTTCGTAAGAAATACCGAATTGTTCGAGAAATTGGGCGGCATGCCGCATAACGGGCCAGTCGCTGTTGCTGCCCATGATGATGCCGATTTTTGCCATGGTGGTTCCTTAATCGTTTGATGGGTAGGCAGGGTTTCAAACCCTGAGGATGCTGGTTTTGATTTTGCCTGAAACGGGTATCGTTTCAAAAACGGCAGGCGTTGCCGGAATGCTCCGCAGTCCGCCCCGCTGCCGGTTCTGTCCTAACGCCAAATTTTCAAATTTTTGATATTTTGCCGTGCTTTGGAAAAAATGTCTTCCGATTCTTGCGCGTTGTTGTTGCCGGAATGGTTGGCATCGGCCGCATCGTCATCGATAAAGGCGGGGAATACAGCCGGATTTTGTGAGCGGCGCGAATTTTGGAAGGCTGCCCGAACCGCTGCTTCGGCTTCTAATTCGTCGTAAGAAGATTTGGCGGCCAAATATTTTTGCACGGCGGGGATAAAACCTTTGTCGTGATGGCTGATATGGGTAAACAGCCAGTTGTGCAGTATGCCCAGCAGTTCTTGTCCGATGTCTTCGCCTTCGCGCTGTTTTTGTTGGATTTCCCTGACTTTATCGACAAAACGCTGATGGATTTGTTTGTGTTGTTTGCTAAGCGGATATCCGGCATCGTCCATCAGTTTTTCTTCATCGGAAAAATGTTCGACCGTATAGCGGATTAGGTCTTCGATGATTTTCCCCTCCGCCTCGAAATCCTTGCGTTGATTGGCTTCGTGCAGTTCGTTAATGCAGCGGACCAGGATTTTATGTTGCTCATCCACCAATTCTATGTGGGTGTCGAGATCCGGAGTCCAGTCGAAATAGCTCATTTTATGGTTTCCTGTTCTGATGGTTTTCCCTGTGAGGGCGGTATTGTAATGATGCAAGTACTCTGCGGCTTAATCTAAGTCAAAGAATATAGCCGGCAGGAAGCGCATCATTTCAGACGGCCTGAGAGGGAGGGGGCAGGCTGCTGAAGAATGAGATTGACACAATCGGGCTGATTTAAAGCATTTATGATTTCGATATGTTAAGTCTGCCGCATATTTTGTCGTTTTTGTGTTAATCTTATAAGCGGGCTTCACACTACCATCTTTAGTCTCCCCACATAAAGGCACTGTGGTGGTTGTTTGCCCGGTGTCATAACTCAGGCCCTTTGTATTTATTTATATATTCTAAGGATTCAACCATGAAATCGCTGAAAACGTTCCTTATATGGGGCATTGTGGTTTTAGTCGGCCTAGCCTCCTTTACCACCTTGGCCGTCAGCCGCGGCGAGCATGTCAGTGCGATATGGATGGTAACCGCCGCCATATCGGTCTACTGCATCGCCTATCGTTTCTACAGCTTGTACATTGCCAAAAACGTGATGCAGCTCGATCCGAACCGCCTCACACCAGCCGAACGGCACAACGATGGTTTGGACTATGTGCCGACGCATAAAGGCGTATTGTTCGGCCACCACTTTGCCGCGATTGCGGGCGCAGGCCCTTTGGTCGGTCCCGTACTGGCTGCGCAAATGGGTTATCTGCCGGGTACGCTGTGGATTATCTTCGGCGTAGTGTTTGCCGGTGCGGTACAGGACATGATGGTCTTGTTCGTCTCCATGCGCCGTGACGGTAAGTCTTTGGGCGATATCGTAAAACAAGAACTGGGTACCGTGCCCGGCGTGATTGCGTCCATCGGCATTTTGATGATTATGGTCATCATCATGGCGGTGTTGGCGCTGATTGTGGTGAAAGCCTTGGTTCACAGCCCTTGGGGTACGTTCACCATCGCCGCCACCATGCCGATTGCGCTGTTTATGGGTATTTACACGCGCTATATCCGCCCGGGCAAAATCGGCGAGATTTCCATCGTCGGCTTTATCCTGCTGATGTTGGCCGTAATATATGGCGAAGACGTGGCGCACAGTTCCTTTGGCCACTGGTTCGACCTTGACGGTATCCAGCTCACTTGGGCGATTATGATTTACGGTTTCGTGGCTTCGGTATTGCCGGTTTGGTTGCTGCTGACTCCGCGCGACTATCTCTCTACCTTCCTGAAAATCGGTACGATTGTGGCCTTGGCTTTGGGCATCGTGATTGTTAATCCAGATCTGCGTATGCCTGCCGTAACCCACTTTATCGATGGTTCCGGCCCCGTATTCTCCGGCGCACTGTTCCCGTTCTTGTTCATTACCATTGCCTGTGGTGCGGTTTCCGGCTTCCACGCACTGATTTCTTCCGGAACCACACCGAAAATGGTTGAGAATGAAGAACACGTCCGCATGATTGGCTACGGCGGTATGATTATGGAAAGTTTCGTGGCCATTATGGCTCTGGCCGCCGCCTCATCGCTTGATCCGGGTGTATACTTCGCCATGAACAGCCCTGCCGCATTGATTGGTACCGATGCTGCAACTGCCGCACAAGTCATTACCACCAAACTGCAATTCCCTGTGGAAGCTGAAACACTGCTGCACACGGCAAAAGAAGTGGGTGAAAGCACCATCCTTTCCCGTGCCGGCGGTGCACCAACCCTCGCAGTCGGTATGGCGCACATCATGAGCCGCCTGATTCCCGGCGAAGCCATGATGGCATTCTGGTATCACTTTGCCCTGTTGTTTGAAGCCTTGTTCATTCTGACCGCCGTCGATGCAGGTACCCGCGTCGCACGTTTCATGATTCAAGACTTGGGCAGTATCTTCTACAAACCTTTCGGCAACACCGACTCCATCCCTGCCAACCTGGTTGCGACCTTCTTCGCCGTAGCATTGTGGGGCTACTTCCTCTACACCGGCGTGACCGACCCGTTGGGCGGCATCAACTCGCTCTGGCCTCTATTCGGCATCGCCAACCAAATGCTGGCAGGCGTAGCCTTGATTATGTGTGCCGTTGTGCTGATTAAGATGAAACGCGACCGTTATGTCTGGGTGGCACTCGTTCCTGCCGTCGGCGTACTGTTTGTAACCTGCTACGCCGGTCTGCAAAAACTGTTCCACAGCGACCCGCGCGTCAGCTTCTTGGCGCACGCCGGAAAATTCCAAACTGCTTTGGATGAAGGCAAAGTATTGCCGCCGGCCAAAGACATCGGCGAAATGTCGCAGATTATCTTCAACGACTACATCAATGCCGGCCTGACCGCATTGTTCCTCTCCGTCGTCGTCGTCGTTGCCATCTACGGCTGGCGCACCGCCCTGAAGGCGCGCAAAGTGGCTTGGCCGACCGCGAAAGAAATCCCTGCGGTGTACCGCGACGGCAAACAACCGGAGGCACAAGGTGAAGCGTAAACTTGCCGCCTGGTGGAAAACCGCCAGGCTGACCGCCAACCTGATGGCAGGTGTGCCCGATTATGAAAACTACGTTGCCCAACAGCGCAGGCATAATCCGAACGCCCCCGTGATGACCGAGCAGCAATTCCAAGACTATTGCCGCAAACGCCGCTGCGGCGCAAACGGCGGGCGATGCTGCTAAGGCGTAGTGCCATAATGAAGCAGGCTGAGACCTTTGCAAAATTCCTTTTCCTCA
>NZ_KV790770.1:0-19317 GCF_001807735.1 Neisseria sp. HMSC31F04
GCTGAGGAAAAGGAATTTTGCAAAGGTCTCGGGCCGTCTGAAAATGTGTAAAATGCCGTTTTCCCAGACTGCCACTGCACCGCAAAATGAAATTCAAAACCCCGCCCGTCAATGCCAAACTGATTGCCATGCTGCCGTCGCTGGTGAGTACCGGCATCATCGCCTATCTGGTTTACCGCTTCCGCCTGGAATCGGTTACGATTCCGTTGGTGCTGGGCGTGATTGCGGGCGGCCTGGTCGATTTGGACAACGTATTGTCAGGCCGTCTAAAAAATACGGCGGTGTCGCTGGCGGCCTTTGCCGTGTCCTCGCTGGCGGTGCAGGCCGCGCTGGGGCGGCCCGGGGTGTTTCTGGCGGTGATGGCCCTGCTGGCCTTCGTTTTCACTATGATAGGCGCGGTCGGACTGCGCTACCGCACCATCTCCTTCGGCACGCTGGCGGTGGCGGTGTACACCACGCTGACCTACAACCCCGCCTACCCCGCCGCCTGGTACGTCAATCCGCTGATGATTTTGTGCGGCGCGTCGCTTTACAACGCGGTTACCCTGCTGCTGCACATCCTGCTGCCGCACCGCCCGGTGCAGGAAGCCGTGGCCGAAGCCTATTCCGCACTGGGTGCGTATCTCGATGCCAAAGCCGTTTTTTTCGATCCCGACGAAACAGACGGCCTGGAGCAGCGTCAAATCGACCTGGCCATGAAAAACAGCCGCGTCATCCACACCTTCAACCTCTGCCGCAGCGCGCTGTTCTACCGCATACGCGGCCAGCACCGCCATCCGCGCACCACCCGTATGCTGCGCTATTACTTCGCCGCCCAAGACATCCACGAACGCGCCAGTTCCAGCCACATACACTACCGCGCCATGGCGGACAAACTGAAAAACAGCGACCTGATTTTCCGCTTCCTGCGCCTGATGGAATTGCAGGCGCAAGCCTGCCGCGACATCGCCGACAGCCTGAAAAACGGCCGGGTTTATGAAGACGACCCGCGTCTGGCACGGGCGCGCAAAGGCCTGAGGCAGTCGGTGGCGCATTATGCCGAACTCCACCGCGACGCCGCCGAACTGCCGCAACTGCAACGGCTGGCCGCCAACCTGCAAAGCATCAACTACCAGTTCTCCCACCTCGAAAGCGGGCTGACCGAAGAACAAGGCGGCGACCTGCGCATCGCCCACCACGATTCGGCCAAACTGAAAGACGCCTTCAAAAGCATCCGCCGCCAGCTCACCCCCGAAGCCCCCACCTTCCGCCACGCCGTCCGCATGGCGATACTGGTGCTCTTCTGCGGACTCGTAGTGGAAACCCTGCAACTGAACTTCGGCTATTGGATACTGCTGACCGCCGTATTCGTCTGCCAACCCAACCACTCCGCCACCCAAAGCCGTCTGAAACAACGCATCGCCGGCACACTGGCGGGCGTACTCGTCGGCTCCCTGCTGCCCTACTTCACCCAGTCGCTCGAAGCCCAACTGATGGTATTGACCGCCGGCGTGGCCCTGTTCTTCCTCTTCCGCGCCAACAAATACAGCTACTCCACCTTCTTCATCACCATCCAAGCCCTCACCGGCTTTTCCATCGCCGGCTTCGACATCGCCCAAGCCCTGCCGATGCGCATGGCCGACACCGTCGTCGGCTGCCTGCTCGCCTGGGCCGCAGTGTCCTACATCTGGCCCGACTGGCACTACCTGCAACTGGGCAAAACCGGCGCGGCCGCCATCGCCGCCGACGCAGGCTACCTACGCGGCATCCTCGACAGCCTGAAAAGCGGCGGCGGCGAAGACGTCGCCTACCGCAGCGCGCGCCGCCTGAGCCACGAACGCGCCGCCGCACTCTCCAGCACACTGTCCGACATGTCGGGCGAACCGTCCAAATACGGCAGCCGCCTTTCAGATGGCTTCCAACTGCTGAAAATCAACTATTCCCTCATCGGCTACATCTCCGCCCTCGGCGCATACCGCTCCACCATCCGCCGCGACGACGAACACCAACCCTTCCTGCAGCAATACTTCCCCGCCGCCTACCGCCTCTGCGACCTGCTCGAAGCCGTGCCGGAACTGGGTAAAACCGACTTCCAAGCCCGGCTCGCCGACGTACAGGCTGAACTGGAACAGCTGCACCCGCACGACGGCCGCGAACAAAACAGCCTCCTGTGGCAGCAGCTTTCCGCCCCCGCCGCCCTGCTCGAACCCGCCCATTCCGCCCTGCACGGCCCATCGGCCGCCGCAGCCGCGCCCGGCAACGACGGTGGCAACCCAAGCGGCCAAGCACTTGAGCACAGCGCAGACACCGAAGGCGGCCGGCAAACCGCACCGCAAGAAACTCCGAAGGCCGAACCGGAAAACCATTGAGCCAACGCGCATAACGGCAGCGCGAAACCGTCCGCCTGCGGCACATAATCGGCAGTGCAATCAAATCCAAATGCCGCAGAAACAGCAAGCGCGGGGCGTAAATTGATTCACCTCCCCAACAGATTGTTGCCATCGGCAGAAAGGCCGTCTGAAACATCTGTCTTAAACAGCCCGATACCCGTTATCGGATTCGCCGCAGGCAGGGCGGCAATCATCAAAAGGCCGTCTGAAAACCATGTGGAAACGGTTTTCAGACGGCCTTTCTGCCATTCAAGCCGGCTTCGGCAATATTCGGTACGGCTATTCGTAAACGCGCCCCATCTCCAGCAGGCGGCCCAAAAAATCCCAACCTTCCTGCACGGCCGCCTCTTCTCCGTTCAAATCCGCCATGCCGCGCGCGCCGCATTCCAGTAATGAAAAGGGATCGAAGTTGTACCACGCATGCCCAGTTTCCGAAAAAGCACTGGAATCGCGGCATCCGTTTTCCGTTTGCCCGCCACCCATTCTGTGCAGTTCTGCGGCTTGGAAACGCATCACGGCGCAGGCATAGTCGAAAGGAGCGTATTCTGTGTCGGCTGGCGCGGTGCGGATAACCGGCCATGCGGCATCGAACGGCACGGATTCGGCGGTAAAGGCCCGTTCAAGCAGGCTGAGGCACAGCTCCGCCGTAAAAGGCCCGGCCTGCCGTGCTTCTGTCAGGGCATGCAGCGCCGACAGATAGCTTGCGAGGCTGCGGTTTGAAAAACGGTTGGGGAAGTTTTCGATTCGGGCGTAAAACTCGGCATAAGTCATATTCGCTCCATTTTTCCGGGCTGTATAGTTTGAGGCCGTCTGAAAACGGCGTAACGTTTTTTCAGACGGCCTTTGACGTTTTCCCGGCTATTCGCGGTGATATGGATGGTGGTTCAGAATCGACACCGCACGGTAAAGCTGCTCGGTCAGCAGCACGCGCACCATGCCGTGCGGCAGGGTGAGGCTGGAGAGGCGAAGCATCATTTTCGCCCGCTGTTTGAGCGCGTCGGTCATGCCGTCCGCCCCGCCGATTACGAAGCAGACGTGCTCGCCCTGCAACTGCCAGTCTTTCAGATGTGCCGCCAATTCGAGCGAAGTCGGCGCTTTGCCGCGTTCGTCCAGCACCACCAGATACGCGCCTTCCGGCACGGCCTCCACAATCCGTTTTTCCTCCGCCGCCATGCCCTGCGCGGCATTCACGCCCGCGCCGCGTTTTTCCGGTTTGATTTCCTTCAAGGCATACTGAATGTCGCGGCCGAAGCGTTTGGCGTATTCGTTTACCGCCTCGTCCACCCAGCGCGGCATTTTCGTGCCGACGGCCAATACGGTGATGTTCATGCTGTTTCCCTTTCTATCGAAACCGTGTTTTCAGACGGCCTATTCAAACAAACGTCCCTGCGCCAGCAATTCGCGCACGGGTGCGAAACCTGCCCTGTGTTCTGGCAGCGCGCCGTATTGTTTCAGGGCGGCCAGGTGTGCCGCCGTGCCGTAGCCTTTGTGTTTTTCGAAACCGTATTGCGGATAGCGTTCGGCCAAGGCGTACATTTCCGCGTCGCGGGCGGTTTTGGCCAGTATCGATGCGGCGGATATGGCGGCGATTTTGTCGTCGCCCTTCACCACGGCCTCCGCTTCGACGGCCAAACCTTCGGGTACGCGGTTGCCGTCTATCCACACTTTCTGCGGCGGCACGGCCAAACCTTCCACCGCGCGGCGCATGGCCAGCATCGCGGCGTGCAGGATGTTCAGTTCGGCGATTTCCGCCACGTCGGCCGAAGCCACGCACCAGGCCGCCGCCTGCCGCCGGATTTCTTCCGCCAGCGCGTCGCGCTTTTTCTCGCTGAGTTTTTTCGAGTCGGCCAAACCGGCCAAATCGTAATCGGGCGGAAGAATCACGGCGGCGGCAAATACGCTGCCGACCAACGGCCCGCGCCCCGCTTCGTCCACACCTGCTTCCAGTCGTCCGTCCATTGCCTGATCCGTCCCGTCTTAATGAAACGCGCAAGCATAAAGCAGCGGCGCATGTGCTTCAACTTTTTCCCGCCGATCCGCCTTGCCCGCCCTGTTTTCAGACGGCCTTTTCGGGCTTGGGTAAAAATGCGGGTACAGTCCGTCTGCCGTGACGGTTTGCCGGATATTTGACTATAATCCGTCCTTTTCCGTTTCCACCGTATTTCCAATATGTTCCGCATCGGCCCCTACAGCATCGCCACGCCCGTCGCCCTCGCGCCGATGGCAGGCATTACCGACAAACCGTTCCGACGGCTGGCCCGCCGTTTCGGCGCGGGTTACGCCGTCAGCGAGATGCTGGCCAGCGACCCTTCGCTACGCCGCACCAAAAAAAGCCTGTCGCGCGGCGATTTCGACGGCGAAGACGGCCTGAGGGCGGTGCAGATTGCGGGCAGCGACCCGCAACAAATGGCCGAGGCCGCGCGCTACAATGTAGAAAACGGCGCGCAGATTATCGACATCAACATGGGCTGCCCGATAAAAAAAGTCTGCAACGTGCTGGCGGGCAGCGCATTGCTGCAAAACGAAAAACTGGTGGACGACATCCTGCGCGCGGTGGTGTCGGCGGTGGACGTTCCCGTCACGCTGAAAACCCGCCTCGGTTTTGCCGAAAACAATAAAAACATCCGCACGGTGGCCAAAATGGCCGAACAGGCAGGCATCGCCGCACTTGCCGTCCACGGCCGCACCCGCGAGCAAATGTACAAAGGGCAGGCTTCTTACGACCTGATTGCCGAAATCAAACACGACATTTCGATACCGCTGTGGGTAAACGGCGACATCACCACCCCGCAAAAAGCCGCCGAGGTTTTACGACAGACGGGGGCGGACGGCGTGATGATCGGGCGCGGCGCGCAAGGCCGGCCCTGGCTGTTTGCCGACATCGCATACTTCCTGCAGCACGGCAGCCCGCCCGCACCCGTCGCCTTTCAGACGGCCTCCGCCGCCATGTTGGAACACCTGCGGGAAATGTATGACTTTTACGGCGAAACCGCAGGCCTGCGCATTGCCCGCAAGCACATAGGCTGGTATCTCGCACCGTTTCCCGACGGCGAAGCCTGCCGCAAACACATCAATACCCTCAATTCCGCCGCCGCACAATACGATGCCGTTTCGGCCTTTTTGGAACGGCAGGAGCAGGGCGAATGGCCGTCTGAATGCGCCCAAACCACGCTGCATCAAGATAAAAGGTAAATTTTTTAAATAAGCGGTTTAACAACTATCGCAAATTGCGTTTTTTGCATACAATACCGATTCACTTACGGGGCTGCCGAATACAACGGCGGCAAATATAAAAAATTCCAATCGAGATTATGCTATGCCCAACAAAATTCCCGATATTGCCAACTGTATCGAGCAAAACCTTCACCAATACTTCCGCACGCTGGACGGCGAACCCGCCTGCAACGTTTACGACATGGTGTTGCGCCAAGTGGAAAAACCGATGCTGGAAACCGTGATGGCGCAGTGCGGCGGCAACCAATCCAGAGCTTCGGCCGTTCTCGGCATCAACCGCAACACGCTGCGTAAAAAACTGCACGAACACGGCTTGCTTTAATCTGCGCCTGAGGACATATGAAAGGCTGTCTGAAAACCTTTTCCCCACGGGAGGAAGTTTTCAGACGGCCTTTTTTACTGCGTGCGCTCAACCCTGCCGACGAATCAAAAAATCCAGTGCGGCCTCATAACCGTACACGCCCAGCCCGACAATCACGCCCTCGGCAAGGTCCGACAAATAGGAATGATGACGGAAAGGTTCGCGGCGGTGGACATTGGAAATATGCACTTCGACAAACGGTATGGCCACACCAGCCAGCGCATCGCGGATGGCGATACTGGTGTGCGTATAAGCACCCGCATTGATGATGACTGCATCTACGCCTTCATTGCGGGCGGCATGGATGCGGTCTACCAGCCCGCCTTCGCTGTTACTCTGAAAACATTGCACCGCGACACCGCGCCCCGCCGCCGATTCAATCAGGCGGCGTTCTACATCGACCAGCGTGTCCGCACCATAAATCTGCGGTTCGCGCGTACCGAGCAAATTGAGATTGGGGCCGTTGATTAACAGGATGTTTTTCATATCAGTTTGTTCCTTGATGGCGTAAAAGTCCGAATAATCTGTTTCAGGCAGTGAGGCCGTCTGAAAACAGACGGCCGCATCTTATAGCATCGTTCCACCTACTTTCAAGCGGCAAACTTCGGCAACGGCAAACCAAGCCTAATAATGGCTGATTCACATTGCAGGCCCAAGGCCAATCCTCCTGCGGCCATCATTACACCGCCGGAAATGGCCGGGCAGGCCTTTCTATTGGAATCGACCATCTTTGAGCCATATGAGGCCGTCTGAAAACGCTGCCAAGAAAAACGCCGTCTTTTCAGACGGCGTTTTGTACTGCTTATGCCTGCGGCTGTTCGTCGGCAGACGTTTCAACCGGAGCGGCAGCAACCGTTTCTCCCGATTGCGCAGCCTGCTGCTCCGCCCATTGGCGGCGGCGCGTGCGGTGGTAAGTCAAGCCTGTACCGGCCGGAATCAGACGGCCGACGATGACGTTCTCTTTCAGGCCGCGCAAGTCGTCCTGTTTGCCCATAATCGCGGCTTCGGTCAGTACGCGCGTGGTTTCCTGGAAGGACGCGGCAGAGATGAAGCTGTCGGTAGACAAAGAGGCTTTGGTAATACCCAGTAGGATATTTTCAAAGCGCGCCGGTTCTTTGCCGTCGGCCAATGCTTTCTCATTAACCGCCATCACTTCGGCGCGTTCTACCTGTTCGCCGGTGATGAAGCGGGTTTCGCCCGGATCGACAATGTTCACGCGGCGCAACATCTGACGGATGATGACTTCGATGTGTTTGTCGGAAATCTTCACGCCTTGCAGTCGGTAAACTTCCTGCACCTCTTGAACAATATAGCGCGCCAGTTCTTCGATGCCTTTCAAACGCAGGATGTCGTGCGGATCAACCGAACCGTCTACGATGGTTTCGCCGCGGTTTACGACTTGGCCGTCATGCACCAGAATCTGTTTCTCTTTGGAAATCAGGGTTTCGTAGGCTATGCCGTCCACATCGGTAATGATGAGGCGTTGCTTGCCTTTGGTTTCTTTACCGAACGACACGGTACCGGTTACTTCGGCCAGCATGCCGGCATCTTTCGGGATACGGGCTTCAAACAATTCGGCCACGCGCGGCAGACCGCCGGTAATGTCGCGTGTTTTGGACGAAGCCTGCGGGATACGCGCCAATACGTCGCCTTTGCCGATTTCCTGTCCTTCGCGTACGGTAATCACCGCGCCAACCGGGAAGGCCATGGAAACGGGGGTTTCCGTGCCCGGGATTTTGACTTCTTCGCCGTTTTCGTCGAGCAGTTTCACCGTCGGACGCAGCAGTTTGCTGGTGCTGGAAGAGCGGCGTTTGCCGTCAATCACCACCAAAGTGGACAAGCCGGTGATTTCGTCGGTTTGTTTGGCAACGGTTACACCTTCTTCCACGTTTTCAAACTTCACAAGGCCGGCATGCTCGGTAATCATCGGACGGGTATGCGGATCCCAAGTAGCAAGGGTTGTGCCCGCTTTGATGGTTGAACCGTCCTGTACCAGCAAGGTGGCGCCGTAAGGTACTTTGTGGCGTTCGCGTTCGCGGCCGATTTCGTCGTGAATCACGACTTCGGAAGAACGTCCGATAACGATCAGCTCGCCCTTATTGTTTGCCACATAACGCATTTGGCTGTTAAAGCGCACCGTACCGTTAGATTTCGCTTCCACGTGGCTCGCTGCCGCCGCACGGGAAGCCGCACCACCGATGTGGAAGGTACGCATGGTCAGCTGGGTACCCGGTTCACCGATCGATTGCGCCGCAATGACACCGACGGCTTCGCCCGCATTGACCAATTTACCGCGAGCCAAATCACGGCCGTAACATTTCGAACACAGGCCGTAACGGGTTTTACAGGTAATCGGGGTGCGGACTTTCACTTCATCCACGCCGGAGTTGTCGATGATGTCCACCAGTTGTTCGGTCAGCAGGGTGCCGGCTTCCACCAGTGTTTCGTTGGTAGAAGGATCAACGATATCTTGTGCGGCCACGCGTCCCAAAATACGGTCGCGCAATGCTTCAATCACATCGCCACCTTGTACCACGGCTTTCATGATGAAGCCGTCTGAAGTGCCGCAATCGTCCTCAACCACCACCAAGTCTTGGGTAACGTCCACCAAACGGCGGGTCAGGTAACCGGAGTTGGCGGTTTTCAAAGCGGTATCGGCCAAACCCTTACGCGCGCCGTGGGTCGCAATAAAGTATTGCAATACCGACAGGCCTTCGCGGAAGTTGGACGTAATCGGGGTTTCGATAATCGAGCCGTCAGGTTTTGCCATCAAGCCGCGCATACCGGAGAGCTGTTTAATCTGCGCCGCAGAACCACGGGCACCTGAGTCGGCCATCATGTAGATGGAGTTAAACGACTCTTGCTCCACTTCGTTGCCGTCACGGTCGATGACTTTCTGCTTAGACAGGTTGTCCATCATCGCTTTAGCGATTTTATCGCCGGCGCGCCCCCAAATATCGACCACTTTGTTGTAACGTTCGCCGTTGGTTACCAAGCCTTGACGGTATTGGTTTTCGATTTCTTTCACTTCGGCTTGCGCTTCGGCCAACAATTCCGGCTTCTCTTTCGGAATTTCCATGTCGTCCACGCAGATGGAAATTCCGCCTTTGGCTGCAAATCCGAAACCGGTATACATCAAGTGGTCGGCGAAAATAACCGTATCGCGCAAACCGCATAGGCGGAACGATGCGTTAATCAGCTTGGAAATTTCTTTTTTCTTCAGGGCCTTGTTGATGTATTCGAACGGCAGGCCCTTCGGCAGGATTTCGCTCAACAATGCACGGCCGACGGTGGTTTCATAACGGGTAACGACAGGTTCGAATTCACCCGCTTCATTTTTCACCCATTCGCGCAGACGCACGGTAATTTTCGTACCCAATTCAACTTGTTTGGTGTGGTAGGCACGGTGTACTTCTTTAACATCGGCAAACAGGCTGCCTTCACCCAAGCCGTTGATTTTGTCGCGGGTCATGTAATACAGACCCAATACGATGTCCTGAGACGGTACGATAATCGGCTCGCCGTTGGCAGGAGACAATACGTTGTTCGAAGCCAGCATCAAGGTGCGGGCTTCCATTTGGGCTTCCAAGCTCAACGGAACGTGTACCGCCATTTGGTCACCGTCAAAGTCGGCGTTGAACGCGGCACATACCAACGGATGCAGCTGAATGGCTTTGCCTTCGATCAGGATGGGTTCAAACGCTTGAATGCCCAAACGGTGCAGGGTCGGCGCACGGTTCAGCATAATCGGATGTTCGCGGATGACCTCATCCAAAATATCCCATACTACCGGCACTTCTTGTTCGACCAGTTTTTTGGCCGCCTTCACGGTGGAGGCTTCGCCGCGCAGTTCCAGCTTATGGAAAATAAACGGTTTGAACAGCTCCAAGGCCATTTTTTTCGGCAAACCGCATTGGTGCAGACGCAGGTACGGGCCAACGGTAATCACGGAACGACCTGAGTAGTCCACACGTTTACCCAACAGGTTTTGACGGAAACGACCACCCTTACCTTTAATCATGTCTGCCAATGATTTCAGCGGACGCTTGTTGGCGCCGGTCATGGCTTTACCGCGACGGCCGTTATCCAACAGCGAGTCAACCGCTTCTTGCAACATACGTTTTTCGTTGCGGACGATGATGTCAGGGGCGTGCAGTTCCAGCAGGCGTTTCAGACGGTTGTTACGGTTGATGACGCGGCGGTACAAATCGTTCAAATCGGAAGTGGCGAAACGGCCGCCGTCCAACGGCACCAACGGGCGCAAATCGGGCGGCAATACCGGCAGGACGTCCATAATCATCCATTCCAACTTCATGCCGCTGCGTTGGAACGCTTCCAATACTTTCAAGCGTTTGGCGATTTTTTTGATTTTGGTGTCCGAACCGGTACTTTCCAATTCCTGGCGCAGGATTTCGACTTCTTTCGCAATATCTAACTTCGCCAACAGATCGCGTATACCTTCCGCACCCATTTTTGCGTCGAAATCATCACCATATTCATCCAATTTCTGATAATAATCTTCTTCACTCAGCAATTGGCGACGTTGCAACGGAGTCATACCGGGGTCGGTAACCACAAAAGCTTCGAAATACAATACGCGTTCGATGTCGCGCAAGGTCATATCCAACACCATACCCAAGCGGGATGGCAGGGATTTCAAGAACCAAATGTGTGCTACAGGTGCGGCCAGTTCGATATGGCCCATGCGTTCGCGGCGCACTTTAGACAGCGTTACTTCCACGCCGCATTTTTCACAGGTTACGCCTTTGAATTTCAAACGTTTGTATTTTCCGCACAAACATTCGTAGTCTTTAACCGGTCCGAAGATTTTGGCGCAGAACAAGCCGTCGCGCTCGGGTTTGAAAGTGCGGTAGTTGATGGTTTCAGGCTTTTTCACTTCTCCATAAGACCACGAACGGATGGTTTCAGGAGAGGCGATGCCGATTTTGATGGCATCGAATTCTTCTTCTATTCCTGCGGTTTGCAGGGGATTAAACAGGTCTAACAATGCTTTCATTTTTGCTCCTTGGGACATTTCGTCCGCTTTGGCTGGGGCATACGGTATCGGAAATAAGGCAGGCCGTCTGAAAACGGCTTATCCGGCAACTGCACGGCTTGACTTTCCAATCGTACCTTTATCTTTTCGGGTTTTGGCTGAATATAGATGCCGGCACGAATGTCGGCTTTTCAGACAGCCTCAAGCAGCAGAGGCCGTCTGAAACGGAACATTAATGGCGTTCCAAGTCGATATCCAAGCCCAAAGAACGGATTTCTTTGACCAATACATTGAATGATTCAGGCATGCCGGCATCAATTTTGTGTTCGCCTTTAACGATGTTTTCGTACATTTTGGTTCGTCCGTTTACATCATCCGACTTCACGGTCAGCATTTCCTGCAAGGTATAGGCTGCACCATAGGCCTCCAATGCCCAAACCTCCATCTCACCGAAACGTTGTCCGCCGAACTGGGCCTTACCGCCAAGCGGCTGTTGGGTAACCAGCGAATACGGACCGGTCGAACGGGCATGCATTTTTTCATCCACCAAGTGGTGCAGTTTCAAATAATGCATCACGCCGACAGTTACTTTACGGTCAAAAGGTTCGCCGGAACGGCCGTCATACAGGGTAATTTGGGTTTTGGTGTCGTTAAAGCCCAATTTTTGTACTTCGGGGTCATCGCTAGGATAGGCCAAATCGAGGAAGGCTTTGATTTCAGTCTCATGCGCACCGTCAAATACGGGAGAGGCAAAAGTAGCACCGTTACGCAGATTTCGCGCCAATACCAAGATTTCTTCATCACTCAGTTGCGACAAATCTTCCTTATGCATATCCGGCCCGCCCAAGTCACCGTTGTACATGGTATCCAGGAATTTACGGATTTCGCTTGCTTTGCGCTGCTCATCAAGCATACGGCCGATACGCTCGCCAATGCCTTTGGCTGCCCATCCCAAATGAACCTCCAAAATCTGGCCGATGTTCATACGGGAAGGTACGCCGAGCGGGTTCAACACGATATCTACCGGACGACCGTCTGCCATATAAGGCATATCTTCTACCGGCAGAATGCGGGATACCACACCTTTGTTACCGTGACGGCCGGCCATTTTGTCGCCGGCTTGCAGACGGCGTTTGATGGCAATAAATACTTTCACCATTTTTTGTACGCCGGGTTGCAATTCGTCGCCCTGAGTCATTTTTTTCTTCTTGATTTCAAACAGGGTTTCCGCTTCTTCACGTTTGTCCTGTAAGCTACCTTTAATCAATTCCAACTGCTTAGCAATGTTTTCATCGGCAACACGTACATCAAACCAATCGTGTTTGCTGGGCAAACCTGCCAGATATTCGGCGGTAATCTTACTGCCTTTAGCCAATTTCATCGGCCCGCCATTGGCTTTTTGACCGACTATCATGCGTTCGATACGGTCAAATGCATCGTTATCGAAAATTCTCAGTTGGTCATTCAAGTCCAAACGGTAACGTTTCAGTTCGGCATCAATAATCGCTTGGGCACGCTTGTCCCGCTGGATACCTTCTCGGGTAAAGACTTGAACGTCGATGACTGTACCGCTCATACCGGTAGGCATACGCAGCGAAGTATCTTTCACGTCGGATGCTTTTTCACCGAAAATGGCGCGCAGCAATTTCTCTTCGGGAGTCAGCTGGGTTTCACCCTTAGGCGTTACTTTACCCACTAACACGTCGCCGGCTTCCACTTCCGCACCGATATAAACGATACCGGATTCGTCCAAACGGCTTTGCATACGCTCGGACAAGTTCGGAATATCACGGGTAATATCTTCCGCACCCAGCTTGGTGTCGCGGGCAACGACATTCAACTCTTCAATATGAATCGAGGTATAACGGTCGTCTGCAGCCACCTTTTCCGAAATCAAAATCGAGTCTTCATAGTTGTATCCGTTCCACGGCATAAAGGCGATAACCATGTTCTGACCCAAAGCCAACTCACCTAAGTCAGTAGATGCGCCGTCTGCCACCAGATCGCCACGTTGCAATACGTCTCCCGCTTTCACAGCCGGACGTTGGTTGATATTTGTGGATTGATTGGAACGGGTGAATTTCACCAAATTGTAAATATCCACGCCTACTTCGCCGGCAACTGCTTCGTCGTCATGGACGCGTACTACCACACGATTAGCATCAACATATTCAACCACACCGCCGCGACGCGCCACAATGGCAGTGGCACTATCGACCGCAACGGCACGTTCGATACCGGTACCGACCATCGGTTTTTCAGCACGCAGACAAGGCACCGCTTGACGCTGCATGTTGGCACCCATCAAAGCACGGTTCGCATCATCATGCTCCAAGAATGGAATCAAAGAGGCTGCAACCGATACTGCCTGGCCGGTTGCCACATCCATATATTGAACCCGATCTGTTGTAGCCATGATGGTCTCGCCTTTCTCACGGCAAGTGACCAAATCATCTACCAAATGACCTTCTTCATCTAATGCGGCATTCGCCTGAGCAATAACGAAGCGGCCTTCTTCAATTGCAGACAAATATTCAATATCGTCAGTTACTTTACCATCTACCACTCGACGATATGGAGTTTCAAGGAAACCGTAATCATTGGTGCGGGCATAGACTGATAACGAGTTAATCAGACCGATATTCGGACCCTCAGGCGTCTCAATCGGACAAACACGACCATAATGAGTCGGATGTACGTCGCGCACTTCGAAACCGGCACGTTCACGCGTCAAACCACCCGGTCCCAATGCTGAAACACGACGTTTATGGGTGATTTCCGACAACGGATTAGTCTGATCCATAAACTGCGACAGTTGGCTGGATCCGAAAAATTCTTTAATTGCTGCAGAAACAGGTTTGGCATTGATTAAGTCTGTCGGCATTAAATTTTCCGACTCGGCCTGATTCAAACGCTCTTTAACTGCACGTTCGACACGTGATAATCCGCTGCGGAATTGATTTTCTGCCAATTCACCAACAGAGCGAACACGGCGGTTGCCCAAATGGTCGATATCGTCTACTTCCCCATGACCATTACGCAATTCCACTAATGTGGCGATAGAGGCAACAATATCCTCCACACCCAAAACAAAACCACCTTTTTCTGCAGCACCGGCAAATGTCTCGTTCAATAATCTGCCGTACCATGAAGCCTTTTGCTCAGAGGTCAATTTTTGTTCATAGGTGCGAGTATTAAATTTCATTCTGCCGACACGCGACAAATCATAACTGTCTTCGTTAAAAAACAGTCTGTTAAATAATAGCTCCACTGCCTCTTCGGTGGGAGGTTCCCCGGGACGCATCATTCTGTAAATAGCAACCCTAGCAGCATGCTGATCAGCAGTTTCATCGGTACGTAAGGTTGCCGAAATATAGCCACCTTGATCCAAATCATTTATATATAGTGTTTGAATTTCTTGTACGTTATTGATATCAAACTGCGCCAACAATTCTTCCGTAATTTCACTATTTGCAACCGCCAAGACCTCACCTGTATCGGCAGAGATGACATCTTTTGCTAAAGTTCGGCCCACTAAACTCTCTGGATCAACGCGCAACCTTTCCAAACCGGATTTTTCAATATCACGAATATTCTTTGCAGTAATACGCTTGCCAGCGGCAACTAATACATTACCCTCTTTATCGACGATATCAAACTTGGCTGTTTCACCTTTCAGACGGCCTGCAATTAAACTCGTTTCAACGCCATCTTTTAAGAAATAAAACGTTTCTTTATCATAAAATGTATCTAAGATCTGCTCATCGTTATAACCTAAAGCTTTTAACAGAATAGTCACAGGCATTTTACGGCGGCGGTCGATACGGAAATACAATAAATCCTTCGGATCAAATTCAAAATCCAACCAGGAACCACGGTAAGGAATAACCCGCGCAGAAAATAACAACTTGCCGGACGAATGTGTCTTACCGCGATCATGTTCAAAAAATACGCCAGGAGAGCGATGTAGTTGAGAAACAATTACACGCTCCGTACCATTGATAACAAAAGATCCACTAGGTGTCATTAAAGGAATTTCTCCCATATACACCTCATTTTCCCGCACCTCTTTAATTACATCTTGTTTCGATGATTCTTTATCCAGAATAACCAACCGGATACGTGCACGCAGAGGGGCTGCATATGTTATTCCCCGCAACTGGCATTCAGGGATATCAAAAAGAGGTTCTCCCAAAATATAATGAACAAACTCCAGACGAGCATAGCCATTATGACTAACAATAGGGAAAATTGAATTAAATGCAGCCTGGAGTCCCTCATCCATACGCTTATCATAGGAAGTACCCTGCTGTAAAAATTTAGCATACGAATCTAATTGCGTCGCCAGCAAGAAAGGAACATCAAGAACATTGTCACGCTTCGCAAAACTTTTACGAATACGTTTTTTCTCTGTAAAAGAATAAGCCATCCCAAAAACACTCCAATTAGTTGAAACTACTTAATATCAACGCAATGCGGTCTATTTCGTCTCAGATAAGAAATACAACCCAAGGCTGTTAATTTACCTAAATTTTCATATAAAAATTACATTTGTGAAAATTTAGGTAAATTCTTAACCTATTCAGTAAATACAATAAGGCTGGCAGCCAAGCTGCCAGCCCTTTACATATAAAAATTTTATTTGATTTCGACTTTAGCGCCAGCTTCTTCCAATTGTTTTTGGATGTCTTCAGCTTCAGCTTTAGAAACACCTTCTTTAAGAGTTTTAGGTGCTCCGTCAACAATGTCTTTAGCTTCTTTCAGACCCAGACCAGTAATTGCGCGAACTACCTTAATCACGCCAACTTTTTGTTCGCCGGCAGAAGCCAATACTACATCAAATTCAGTTTTTTCTTCAGCAGCAGCTGCACCAGCACCAGCAGGACCTGCAACTGCAACAGCTGCAGCAGAAACGCCGAATTTTTCTTCAAAAGCTTTAACCAAGTCGTTCAATTCCATTACGGTCAAAGAACCAACTGCTTCCAAAATGTCTTCTTTAGTAATAGCCATGCTATTTATACTCCAAATATTGTATTAAAAAATAATTGATTAACAGAAACAAAATTGATTAAGCAGCCTCTTCGCCTGCTTTTTTCTCTGCCAAAGCAGCCAAACCGCGCGCGAAGCCTGATACAGGAGCTTGCATAACGAACAACAGTTTGGACAACAGCTCTTCGCGGCTCGGAATAGAAGCCAACTCAGCAACCTGAGCAGCATTCATCACTTGACCATTGTAAGAACCGGCTTTAATTACAATCTTGTCATCTTTTTTCGCGAATTGGTGCAGCACTTTAGCAGCAGCAACAGCATCTTCAGAAGCAGCATAAACCAACGGACCAACCATTTGATCAGCCAAAGCTGCGAATGAAGTACCCTCTACTGCACGACGAGCCAATGTATTTTTCAGAACGCGCAAGTAAACGCCTTCTTTACGCGCATTAGCGCGAAGCTCAGTCATACTGGAAACACTGATACCGCGATATTCAGCAACCACGAGAGTCTGAGCGTTAGCAATTGCTGCGCTGATTTCCTCTACGGCTACTTTCTTGGTTTCAATATTGAGACTCAAGGTCTACCTCCCACTGTTTATAAACAGGATACCGGAATGATATCCCACCAGCGCGGTAACCTAAAAAGACATCTTACAAGCAATCTTGCAATGTGTTTCAGGACTACCGTCTGCGTAGGGCAGTTACGATTAAATCTTGCGATCCCTACGGTCTTGGACATCTACTTAATTCTAAGTAGCCCAAATTCAAGCAACTCAGAAAGAGTTGCTTGAAAATTTCTTAGATTAGTTATTCACGCTTGATGTATCAACGCGAACACCTAAACCCATAGTGCTGGATACAGCAACTTTTTTCAGGTACTGACCTTTAGCAGCAGCGGGCTTGGCTTTAACGATAGCGTCCAGCAACGCATCAAAGTTCTCTTTCAAATCAGCCTCAGCAAATGAAGCACGACCGATAGTTGCATGAACGATACCAGCTTTATCTGTACGATATTGCACTTGACCTGCTTTTGCATTTTTAACTGCTTCAGCAACGTTAGGAGTAACAGTACCTACTTTAGGGTTTGGCATCAGACCACGAGGACCCAAGATGGTACCCAATTGACCAACGATACGCATTGCATCAGGAGAAGCAATAACAACGTCAAAGTTCAGGTTACCAGCTTTGATTTCAGCGGCCAGATCTTCAAAACCGACAATATCTGCACCAGCTTCTTTAGCAGCATCTGCATTTGCACCTTGAGTAAACACAGCTACGCGAGTTGTTTTACCGGTACCTTTAGGCAGAACGACTGAACCACGAATAACTTGGTCAGATTTACGAGGATCAACGCCCAGATTGAAAGATACGTCAACAGACTCATCAAATTTAGCAGTAGCAGCTTTTTTAACCAAAGCAATTGCTTCATCGATTGCGTACAATTTGTTAGCTTCAACAGAAGAGCGCAGAGCTTTCAAGCGTTTAGATACTTTAGCCATTATACAACACCCTCCACATCCAAGCCCATTGAGCGAGCAGAGCCGGCGATAGTACGGACAGCAGCATCCAAGTCAGCAGCAGTCAAATCAGGCTCTTTAGTTTTAGCAATTTCTTCCAACTGAGCACGGGTCAATTTACCCACTTTGTTAGTCAGAGGATTAGAACTACCTTTTTGCAGACCAGCAGCTTTTTTCAACAAGATAGAAGCTGGTGGAGTTTTCATCACAAATGTGAATGATTTATCTGCAAATGCAGTGATTACGACTGGAATTGGCAAACCAGGTTCCATACCTTGGGTTGCAGCATTAAATGCTTTACAGAATTCCATGATGTTCAAACCACGTTGACCCAAAGCAGGACCAACTGGGGGAGATGGATTGGCTTTACCTGCAGGAATTTGCAGTTTGATGTAGCCGATAATTTTCTTTGCCACTTATAGGACTCCTAAAAACGGGTATAGCGCGGAACCATTTCCGCTTCCCAAAACGCAGTATTCTACTCTAAAAAATACAAAAAATCAAAACTTAAAAACAGCTTAATCATTAGCTAGGCATCTTTTTACATATTGCCGAAATTTCAGCTGCATAATGCCAGAATAATCCTAATTTTTTTCAACTTGCCCAAAATCAAGCTCAACAGGGGTTTCCCTACCAAAGATTTGCACTGAGACACGAAGCTTACTTCTTTCATAATTAACTTCGCTAACAATACCATTAAAGTCAGCAAATGGCCCTTCGGTTACCCGCACCTGTTGGCCGACTTCAAACTCTACGCGCGGTTTAGGCTTATCTCCCCCTATCTGTATTTGAGCTAGAATGGAATCAACCTCCCTTTGGGAAATCGGCAAAGGCCGATTAGCCTCCCCACCAACAAATCCTGACACTCTAGGTGTACTTCTCACTAGATGCCAAGAATCATCCGACATTTCCATCTCTACCAAAACATAACCAGGAAAAAATTTCCGCTCACTTACTGTGCGCCGCCCATTTTTGATATCCACAACCTCTTCTGTTGGTACTAATATTTTTCCAAAAGATGCACCCATCCCCTCTCTTTCAATTCTATCCTTGAGTGCCTTTTGTACATTTTTTTCAAAACCAGAGTAAGCCTGAACTACATACCATTTTTTAGACATTACTAACCCTTCTTCATCAATAGATCAAACAATACCCAAGAAATTAAAAAATCAGCCAAATAAATAAAAATTGTCAATATTGTAACAAATATTAAAACAAAAATTGTCATCTTCGTCGCATAAGCTTTGTCAGGCCAAACTACTTTTTTTAGCTCTACAACGGAATTTTTAAAATATATTAGTAGACGAGCAAAATTACCCCATATTAAGACAATGCCGGCAATAAATACTGAAGTTGGCAAAATAGCAGTCCTTAAAATTTCAGAACTACCAAATAAATATTTTGAATTTGTAAACCAAATTGAAAAAACAATAATCGCCAATGCAATAATAATTTTAAACAATGTACTTACAATGGACTTTTTAACATTCTGGACCTTATCATTTAACTCCTTATTTAGTACTTTACTTGAAGTAAATCCATTTTCAGACTTTTGTTCAGACATTACATTTTACCCATAAAGAAAAAACTAACCGACACAAGGCCGGTTAGTTTTAGATTTGGCAGGCCAAGAGGGTCTCGAACCCCCAACCCTCGGTTTTGGAGACCGATACTCTACCAATTGAGCTATTGGCCTCTAAACTTAAGCGATAACAGAAGAAACCACGCCCGCACCTACGGTACGACCGCCTTCGCGAATTGCAAAGCGCAGACCTTCTTCCATGGCGATCGGTGCAATCAGTTCTACAGTGATCGCCACGTTCTCACCAGGCATAACCATTTCTACACC
>NZ_KV790771.1:0-5544 GCF_001807735.1 Neisseria sp. HMSC31F04
TGGTGTGGAATTTAGGGCTAATCTAGTACAGCCCCTATTATTTTTAAAAATTGCCAATCACATGATAAAATTTGTGGTTATTTTATTTTGCAGAGGTTTGGAAGTTGCCAAACTTCTTGCAAATCTTTACCGTTTCGACACATGTCACAATTGGAGCAATATCGATGAATAAAATTTATAACGTTGTATACTCGGAAGAGCACGGCACTTGGGTGGTGTGCTCCGAACTGGATAAACGCGGCCGCAAAAAATCTTCACGCACGAACACCGGCAAACTGCTGGCATCTGCCGCCATTATGGGTGCAAGCTTGGCCTCCCTGCCGGCGCAAGCCTCTACTTGCGGCGACGGCAGTACAGTCGCCAGCGGCGGAAGCTGCGACATGGGCGTTTATACCGCAGCCGCAAACGACAACAAAGTTGGCCAGGCTTTGGTAACCGGTGGTGATACTGTTACCTTAACATCACCCGATATCAACAACATTACCGGTAATAATAATGACCGCTCTATCAGAAGTGGAAAATTAAGCGAACTGTTTACAGATCCCGCCATTCTTGCGGAATTGAATCAGCGCGAGCGCCTGCTTGCCAACCAAAAAGGTCGCACAGTCAATGTAACAGACCCAGCAACCAATAGTAACCAAACCGTAAACGTTTACAACAACGTTAAATCTATATCTGCAGCAGATGTTCAAAGTACTGTATCAACGGGTAATGATATATACGTTGATATGCGCTTGGGCACCGCCAATGGCAATGGCAGCAAAATTATTGCCAGCTTAGGTGATCCGGCTGCTACTATGGCAGATGAGACTACTACTCAGAACACTGTAAAAACACTGATTGCTTTAAAAAACTCCCGTTTGGTACAGGCCGAAGACGGCGGGTCGGCAGATTGGGTATCTAAAAATCGCATTTATTTTGAAGAAACTCGTGTAGCTTCTCAAGAGATGGCGATTGGTCAAGTTTTGTTTAAACCGAAAACCGTCACCTTTAATGGAACAAATCATGTATTGAATAACGTACAGGATTTGGTTGACTACAATAATAACGTTTTGATTCCTGCGATTGGTACGCCTGGTTTTGCTAATGCCGGTGAAACACAACAGGCTGCATATGATCGCTATTTCAATGAAGCTGCTGCTACCGAATCGAAGACTTTCCGACAAAATAATCCTATTACCATCCATCCGGACTCCACTCTCCCTATCGGTGAGCGCTGGGTGTTGGCCGCAACTGGTGCGGGTTCCACTGCTACCATCAAAAATGGTGGACAAATTGACGTAAGCCCTGGTTTAGAGTCAAGTAACGGTGGCGGCATGCTGGCAGAAAACGGTGGTAAAGCAGTGATTGAGGAAGGTGCGCAACTGTCCGGCCGTTTCAACAGTCTGACCGTACGTGATGCAGGCAGTACAGCAATCAACAACGGTGTAATTTCCGGTGGTTTTTTTGCGTCTGATAATTACGACACAACCCAAGCCAGGCAGACAAATAAAAATGACTACTACTCTTTGTCTACTACTATTAATGCAACCAATAGCGGCAACTTCGAAAATAATGGCATCATCAACCTTGCCGGCTATACCTATCAGGGCTATACGCATAACAACTATGCACTTCGCGTAAATAATTAAATAATAATGCCACGGCAACCAATAAAGCCGGCGGTATTATCAATGTAGCCGTAAATAGTTCGCCAAACAGCGGTATTACCGGCGTACGTGTAGAGCAAGGCGGTACATTTAATAGTGAAAAAGACAGCCAAATCTTTATCGGCCGCGCAGCACAATACGACAAAAACGCACCCACTAAGCTGATCGGCAATGCTACCGACCAAGTAGGTATTTTGGTGAATGGTAGCAATGCTGTTGTTAATCACGATGGTAAGATTACCATTGGTGAACAGACCCAAGGTGCTACTGCAATCCGCGTAGGTAAAGACAGTACGGCTTCGACAGTAGTTAATTTGGGCACAGATAGCGTCATCAATATCGAGGGTAAGGCAAGCGGTGTTGGCGGTGCACAACCAAAACAAAACGTGGGTATTCAAGCACAAAACTCCGGTGCAGCTCAAATTACCAATGCTGGCACCATCAACGTAATCGGCACTAATGCAGTCGGCGAAAACGTGGTGGCCGAGGCAGGACGCACAGCAAAAATCACTAATACCGCCACCAGCAAAATTACGGTAGAAGAGGCATCTGCCAACCTGGTGACCCGCAATTACGGTATTTATGCTGATGGCCAAGGTACCGGCAAAGCCGATGTGGTTGCAGACGGCACATTGACCTTGAAAGGTGACAACGTTATCGGTGCGCACGCACGCGGCAATTCAACCATGACCGTCAATTCGGGCATGAAAGCCGTATTCGACAACTCCACCAATGCAAAAAACCAAATTGCCTACCACATCAATGGCGGTAATGCGGTTGCTGAGGTTGCCGCTTTGACCAATAGTACCGACATCACTACCGAGAACTCCACTATGTTCCGTGCAGATGCTGGCGGTACCGTCAATGCAACTGATCTCACCGTTACCGCATCCGGCAAAGAAGCCGTGATTTTGGCTAGTGATGGTGCTGATGCAGCAGGTAAAGCTTCTGCTGTTAATGTGAATAATGGTACTTATAACCTGACCGGCAGCGGCTCTAAGGTGGCCTTGGTATCCGGTGGTGCAACAGCTAGTCTGAAAGGTACGGCTAATGTTGCGGACACTGCCACCAATGCAACTATTGGTGTGGCAGATGGTAAAAACCACGGTTTGAATAACCAAGCAGTTGCCGGTAGTTCACCTAATAATAAAACCAAACTGGTTTCTGAGCTGAACACCACTACCAACGCAGCTGGTGTAACCGGATACACTGCACAAAACAGCGGTACAGTGGACTATTCAGGTAACCTTGATCTGAAGGGTGCCAACAGCGTTGCCGTACAAACGCTGAATAACGGTACAGCCAACCTGAACAACGCAACGGTGAAAGCCAATGGTGATGCTTTGCGAGCCAATGCTGGCAACAACACCATCAACGTTAATGGTGGCACGGTAACTGGCACCACCAACGTATTTAACTCAGTTGCCGGCACCAACTCACTCGTTGCCACTAATGGCGCGGTGTTGAATGGTGTTATGTCGCTGGCAGCAGGTACTTCTTCCGTAGAGCTGGCTAACGGCACCACTTGGAACAATACCGGCAATTCCACCGTAACCAGCCTGGATAATGCCGGCACCGTAGCCTTTGCTACACCGACTACCGCTGCTGTGGGCAACTACAAAACCATCACCGTAAACGGCGACTACACCGGCAACAACGGTAAATTGGTTGTCAATACCCTGTGGAACAGCGATGCGGATAAAGACTCCGACCACTTGATTATTAAAGGTGCGGCCAGCGGTAAAACTATTGTCAGCACGCCAAACGGCATTATCGGCAACATCACGAAAACCACTGCACAGCAGTTCTCTTCTGATGTGGTAACCGTAGAGCAGCCTGCAGCCAATGCCGCAGGTCAGCAAGTTGGCCAACCGGATGGCAACGCTGTCTTTACAGGTACTGCCGACACCACCAATGCCGGTCAAGCACAATTGGTATTGAAGAGCACCGCGGGTGGTAAGAATGTGTATGCATGGACGTTGTACGCTACTCCAGCACCAGCACCTGCTCCGGCTCCAGGACACTATATTTTCGCACCCGGTGTATCAGCATATACGCTGATGCCGCAAGTAAACCAAGAAATTGGCTATAACACGTTGTCTGCTACATTGCACGAACGCCGTGGCGAAAACCAAATAATGGCTTGGGATGAGTGTGCAACCTGCGGCGACCAGGCCAAAGGTCAAACTTGGGCGCGCCTGCTGGGTCGCGGTCTGAACAGCGAAGGTAAAGAGCGTTTCAACTTTGAAACCAAAATGGGCGGCGTACAAATCGGCCATGACTTTGCCATCCGCCGTAACGATAAAGGCGGTCATAACCTGACCGGCGTGTTTGCGGCATATACCCATGCGACAACCGACTTCTTCGACCGCTACCGTGCTATCGGCGGCGTTGTGGTGGACGATAAATTCACCGGCGAAGGCAAAACCGATGCCGTATCTTTGGGCGTGAGCAACACTTACTACGCACAAAACGGCAGCTATCTGGATTTGGTTGGCCAAGTAAGCTGGCTGCGCAACAACTATAAAGCCCGTGATTCCGTTTCCGTGAAACAAAACGGTTGGGGTGCAGGCCTGTCTGCCGAAGTTGGTCGTCCGTTTGCCTTGGGCGAACGTGCCGAAAACGAGGGCGGCTGGATGATTGAGCCGCAAGCTCAGTTGATGTACCAATATGTGGGCCTGAAAAACTTCAACGACGGTATCCGCCAAGTAGAACAAAACGGCCAACACGGTCTGCGCGGTCGCTTGGGTGCACGTTTGGCCTACAATGCGCCAAACAGCAACCTGCGCACCAACACGTTCTATGCTGTTGCCAACGTGTGGAATGATTTCATCAAACCGCGCAACATCCACATCGGTGCGGACTCTGTCAGCGAGAAACGCAACACTACGTGGGGCGAGCTGGGCTTGGGCGCACAACTGCCGCTGAGCAAGAATGCCTACCTGTACGGCGATGCGCGCTACGAACGTAACCTGGGTGGTGCAAAACGCGACGGTTACCGTGGCACAGTCGGCTTCAAATACACTTGGAAATAACCCCCACCGTGCAGGCTGCCTTATTTAAGGCAGCCTGCCCAAAGGAAACCATCAATGAAAAAAATATTTTTATTTGCTGCCCTGGCAGCTTGCTTAAGCACTCCCGCATTGGCCAAAGATTACATTCACAAATGGTGTGCGCCTGAAGAACCTGCGGCTCCCGTTATGGTGGCGCCTGCACCAGCACCTCAAGTTGAGCGTATCAATCTGGCCGCCGATGCCTTGTTCCAATTTAACCGCTCGTCTGTGAAAGACCTGCTGCCGCAAGGCCGCGCAACATTGGACGAACTGGCCGCCCGTCTGGTCAGCCGCCAAGCGCACATCGACAGCATTGCCTTGGTGGGCCATACCGACCGCTTGGGCAGCGAGCAATACAACTACAACTTAGGCTTGAAACGTGCAGAAACCGTGAAAGCCTACTTGCAGGAAAAAGGCGTGCAAGACCCTATCAGCACCCGCAGCGCCAGTGAAACGCAACCGGTTACCACCAACTGCCACGGCACCCGTGCAACAGCGGCTTTGAAAGTCTGCCTGCAACCTGACCGCCGCGTAGTGGTGGAAATCACTGGAACAACCTCTGTCGCGCAATAATCGCGTGCTCAAATCCCTTGGCTTGCTTTTGCTTGAGCCAAGGGATTTTTATTGGAATTGAAAAGCAGCCTGCAACTCACTCAACACACTTCATCACATCATGCAAAAACACCTCATCTGAGACCTTTGCAAAAAAGCCTTTCCTCCGACAGCCGAAACCCAAACACAGGTTTTCGGCTGTTTCCGCACCTAATTGCGCCTGATTTTACCCAAATCTCCCCTTAATCCTCCCCGGACGCCCGATAATCAGGCATCCGGGCCGCCTTTTA
>NZ_KV790772.1:0-741 GCF_001807735.1 Neisseria sp. HMSC31F04
TAAATGTCTTGGTGGGACTTTAGGGGATTTTGCAAAGGTCTCTGCATGTAAATTCGAGTTAAACAGACTTGTCCAATCATGCAGATATTTATAATATCAAGCCCGACAGCCTCGTCTGTCGAAAAAACAATATTGTTATAGGAGTGAAATACATGAAAGTAAAAGCCCTATTGGCCATCGTTGCCTCTTTGTCGCTCGCTGCCTGCGCCGTACCTGACGAGGCTCCCCGTTATCACGGTCACGACCACGGTTATTCGTACGGCCATAATCACGACCACGGCCACAACCATGGTCATGCCCATCAGCAGCAACGCGGCATCAATGCCTCTTTCAACTGCGAAAACGGCTTGGCCGTACACGTCCGCAGCCTGAGCACCGACAGCATCGAATTGCGTTTGGATGACAAACACGCCGTGCTGAAATCTGCGGTTGCAGGTTCCGGCGAACGTTATACTTCCAACAAAGGCCTGTTCGGCAAAGGTGCGGAATGGCATCAAAAAGGCAGCGAAGCCTTCTTTGCCTTCACCGACCCATACGGCAACAAAGTGGAAACATCTTGTAACGCCCGCTAATCGGATACCGGCTGTTTAAAGCCGAAAAGGCCGTCTGAAAAATATCTTTCAGACGGCCTTTTTTCGTTTTGCCGGACTATCGCCCTGCCCCGATGCCCGGGATGCCGCGCTCAATCCGGCCGGCAATTTGAATTTGAGAAATATAGTGGATTAAATTTGAATCAGGACA
>NZ_KV790773.1:0-5383 GCF_001807735.1 Neisseria sp. HMSC31F04
ACTGCCCATCACGGTGCCGACAGCGTTCCCGAATACCTGCTTAAAGAACATGGTATCAATGTTCCATTGATAGAAGTAATGGAAAATGTCAATGGAGTGGGGGTCATACGTCAAGATACCGAACGAAATTATAAAAATCTTCGGGCAGAACTAGATAAAGTTAACAGACTCAAAAATATCCCACCCCCAACTACTGCAACCCCTACTAATCGAGGCCGTATAGGCAGCAAACTCATTGGAAACGGGATTTCATTAGATGCACCCAAATCACAGCAAAAAAATGTGGATAAGATCAAGCAAGGTTTGGATAAAGACGGAAAGCTGACCGAGCAAAAGTGGTTAACGCTTGGGCAAAAGAAATGGGCTGGCGGGTCATTCCCGGCGGCAAATACGGCAGCAACAACGGCTTTGACCATGTTTTTGTCACACCCACCGGACAGGTTGTTTTGGCAGACAGCAAACAGATCGTGAAAAATGCCATGCATCTGATCCCCAGTGCGGCAGGCGGGCATATGCAAATGAGTGACAATTGGATACAAACCGTTATCGGCAGATTGCCAAAAAATGACCCGACTATTCCTGTCTTAGAAAAAGCAATGGGTAAGGGCTGTACGCCACAAAGCCGATGTTTCGTTCGGCACAAAAATCAAACAGCGACCGCTCGGGTTGGCGGAACACCATCGAATATTGGTTTTCGGTGGCGGTCAGCGGCGTAGCCGCCACCGCCGCAAATGCCGAGCAAGCCGAGTTCGCTTGCGTCTGCGCCTTTATATTGGCTAATGAAATCGGCGGCGGCGCGGATATCTTCAATGCGGTTTTGCGGTTTGTCGGTGTAACGCGGTGCGCCGCCGCTTGCGCCTTGGTAGGCGGCGTCAAAGGCGATGGTCAAATAACCTTGTTCGGCGAGTTTTTGCGCGTATAAGCCCGCCACTTGCTCTTTCACGCCGCCACTCGGGTGGGCGACCACGATGGCCGGATATTTTTTGCTCGGGTCAAAATTGGCGGGTGTGTACACATTGGCGGCGACTTCAATGCCGGTCTGTTTTTGCACATATTTGACGGGGTGGATTTGCACTTTGCCCGCCTCGTTTTTTGTGATGGCGTGGTCGTAAGTCAAAGTGAATGGGTTGTTGCGGTAGTCTGCTGCCATGGCGTTGCCTCCGAGGGTTGCGGTTAAGATTATGGTTAATAAAGTGGTTTTAAGACGTTTCATTTTAAATCCTGCCGGTTGATTGATCGATGGAACGCATTATAGGGATTTGTGTTGGTTTGATAATTAGGGGAAATGGCAATGCCGTTGTGAGGAAAATTCAGTAATCAGGCTTTCAGACGACCTTTTATTTTCACTATACTGAAAATCAGCCTGTAAAATCCTTTAAATTTGCATTATAATGAAAACAATATGGAAAAATTTAGGAAGTTTTCATTATGCTGCAAACTGTATTTGATCGCCCCATTTATCTCAACCGCTTGAAAAAATACCAAAACAGCGAATTTATCAAAGTCATCACCGGCGTGCGCCGTTCGGGCAAGACTTTTGTGCTGGAAATGTTCCGCCGTTATTTGCAAACCAGCGGCGTGGCAGAGGCACAGATTGTGTTTTTGAACTTTGAATCCATGCAGCACCAAGCCTTGCGCGCCGCCGAAACGCTGTACCGCTATGTGATGGAGCGTGCGCAGGCGGGGCAGAAAATATATCTGTTTTTTGATGAGATTCAACGGGTTGCAGGCTGGGAAGATGCCGTGAACAGCCTGCGGGTGGATTTGGATGCGGATATTTATCTGTCGGGCTCAAATTCCTCGCTGCTGTCGGGCGAGCTGGCGACGCTGCTGGTGGGGCGAATGGTGGAAATTCCCGTGTTTCCCCTTTCATTTCAAGAATATATGCAGTTCCGCCAATTCGACGGCGTGCCGGACACACTTTTTCCCGAATATGTGCAGCGCGGCGGTTTCCCCGCCACGGCGTTGGTGGAAGACGAAGAAGTGCGCCGCACGATTTTGGACGGCATTTTCAATTCGATTTTACTCAAAGATGTGAGCGAGCGTGCCAACCTGCGCAACGACGGCGTGTTGAGCCGCCTCGCCGCCTTTTTATTGAGTGAAACAGGCAACAGCATTTCCATTAACAACATCGCCAACACCCTGAAAAACGAGGGTACGGGCGCAAGCAACAACGCCATTGCCAAATATGTGGACCTGCTGGAACAGGCGTTCATCTTCTACCAAGCCCGCCGCTACGACCTGCGCGGCAAAGCCCACTTGCGCACCCAAGCCAAGTATTACAGCGTGGACACGGGCTTGCGCAACGCCACGCTGAACAAATCGTTCCGCGACAACTTCGGACATCAGATTGAAAACATTGTGTTTATCGAACTGCTGCGCCGTGGCTACCAAGTGGACGTGGGCAGCTACGACAACACCGAAATTGACTTCGTAGCGAAAAAAGGCGCGGAAATTCAGTATTTCCAAGTCGCCATGCAACTGCCCGAAAACAGCAACCGAGAAGTCGGCAATCTAGTCAACCTGCCTGATAATTATCAAAAAACCGTGCTGACCGCGAACCGAATGGACGTGGGCGAAGTGGATGGAGTTAAGGTGGTGCATGTGGTGGATTGGTTGGTGGGTGAATCCTAAATAATGGATTTCACTATTTAGTGATTTTATTAAAACTACTAATTTAAAGGAAAAAACAATGCGAGTTTCAAAAATTCAATTAAAGATTTTAAAAGATTCCACGATCTAACAATTGATTTAGGAAAAGAGCCTAAAAAAATAATAGCTTTAATCGGACCAAATGGGTGCGGTAAAAGTAGTGTACTAGATGCTTTTGTTTCCAAAGTAATTACTGCTAGCTCCCCTATAGTTTCAAAAGGATATATTCCACAGCATTTTTGGAGAAATAAAGATAACCGATGAGATTCAATTAAAGTTTTAGATAAGGATGAAAATGAGATAATTCATAAAAATAATGAAATATCAATAAGAAGTCCATATAGATATAATACGAGTCTAGATATTAAAGAAATAAAAGCTGTTAAACGCATTCAAGAAAATGAAGATGGCGAAATATCTACTATTCATATAGATGATAGAATAGAAAATAACTACAGATTATTATTGACACAATATAGGGATTATTTAGAAGAAAAGAATGTAAAGCCATCAGAAGCAAAAGAATATATTATGGGGGATTTAAATGATTCAATAAAAAGATGTTTAGACTTGGAAATTGTTAATTTGGGTAATGTTGAAAAAGGAGAGGGTTCTATATTCTTTAAAAAATCAGATTCAGATCTAAAATTTTCCTTTAATCATCTTTCCTCAGGAGAAAAGGAAGTTGTTGATATTATTTTAGATCTTTATCTAAGAAAATCAGAATATAAAGGAATGATTTATCTTATTGATGAACCTTAATTGCATATTAATACAGCTATATAACGAAAATTACTTCACGAAATAAATAACCTTATTGATGATGAAGGACAAATTTGGATTGCTACGCACAGCATTGGTTTTATGAGAGCTATTCAGAGTGATTTCGCTGATATTTCTCAAGTTATTCAATTTGATGATAAAACAAAATATGCAAGTGAACCGGTTATTTTAGAAGCCATCAAGCCAAATCGGAAAAACTGGCAAGCCATATTTGCCACCGCATTAGATGATTTAACAGAGCTAATTGCACCCAGAAGAATTATTTATTATGAAGGTAAAACCAATAAGAGAGCACAAGAACAAGGAATGGATGCTCAGGTTTTAAATAATATTTTTGGAGAGGCTTATCCTGATACTGTTTTTGTATCTAGTGGTGGTAATACCGAAATAGATCAAAGAAGTGAGATTGCGCTTGCGATATTAGGGAAGGTTTTTCCTGATTTAGAAATATGGGTTTTTAAAGATAGAGATATAGCATCTGGAAAAACTACTACTAAACAAGATAGGCAGGAATATTTAAAAAATAACAATGATAATCATAGAATAATGAAAAGATGGGAGATTGAAAATTACCTATTTAACAAAGAAGTATTAACTACTTATTGCCAAAATAAAGGTTGTTGTTTAGATGAAAGTACATACGATATAAAAATTTCTAACATTTATGATGAAGATGTTAAATCTCTAGTTGGGTATATTAAAAATTTGTGTCAAATTTCTTGCTCTATTAACCCTGATAAGTTCAAGATAGAACTATCAAAATACATTACACCTAATATGGAAGTTTATAAAGAATTAGAAAAATGCATTTTTAATAGAGAGTAGATTTTAAATAATTAGAGTATTCAGTTATGACCACCAACCGCAACTTCAACGATCTTTACGCCTTCACCCAAGTCGTCAAACTCGGCAATTTCAGCCGTGCGGCGCAGTCGCTCGGGGTGCAGCCGTCGGCACTCAGCCACCGTATAAACGATTTGGAAAACCGCTTAAATACCAAGCTGTTAAACCGCACCACCCGTTCCATGTCGCCCACCGAGGCGGGGCAGCGGCTGTATGAGCGGATTGCGCCAATGTTTGGCGGCATTCAGGAGGAGCTGGCGGCGTTGGGCGATTTGCGCGGCAAAGTGTCGGGCAGGCTGCGGATTAATGCTGCCGAAAACCCCGCCTATTACCTGATTTACCCCCAAGTGCGGTCGTTTTTGGCGGCGTTTCCCGAGGTGGACGTGGAGATTCTGATCAGCAACAGTTGGTTGGACATCGTGGCTCAGGGCTTTGATTTTGGTGTAAGACCTTTGGGCGACGTGGCGCAGGACATGGTCGCCATAAAACAGAGCGGCGGACACAGAAGAATCGTCATCAGTTGCAAATGAGTCATCAGTGGTGTAGGAGACGTTTAGAAAATCATGATTTATCATCTGTAATCGGTAATTACTCCCGTAATGGATATGGAAAAACTTTGCATTATGCGGGTCATGGTGCTTATACCAAGGCAGTAAATCAAGCACTAAGAGTAGCACAAAGAGTAAAAATACCTGGGATGACTGCTTGTCAGAAACTTGCTGTTGTTCAAGATGCATTAAGGGGACAACTTGAAAAAGGTGAGATAACTTTATATGGCACATCGCATCCCAATGGTCCATCAGGAGTCAGGATTGATTGGCAAGCCGTTATTCGTAAACATGTTAGAGGCAAATAGCAATGAAAAAAACTTGGAATGAAACAATTAAATTAGCTACACCAGTTATTAATTTTTTATCGTCTGTAAGGCGGCGGCAGCTTTTGCCCGAATTGGCGGCAGCTTTTGCACCGTCGCAGTGTAGGAAATTGTATCAGCTTTTGCATAAATTTATCCCCATTTAATGGTCTGTTAAACGGGGATTATCTTATATCTTTAAGAGTCGCATGCCGCTTGTCGTCAGAACTTATAAATCAGGTGGTCGTCGTA
>NZ_KV790773.1:5403-7452 GCF_001807735.1 Neisseria sp. HMSC31F04
GGTTCGCTGCGGGTGCTGGAGAAGAAGACAAATGGCGGCCGCACCATTACCATCAGGCGCAGAAACTCGACCATGCCGAAGTAGGCTGCCTTGCGATAGTTGTCCTGCTGGGTGCAGACGTAGGGCGGGTCGAGCACCAATAACGTGCGCGGGTTGCCGATATGTTGCGGTAGCAGCTCGCGGTAGGATTGGCCGACTATCTCCACACCTTGCAGGTAGTCTTGTGCTTCGGGGTAGTCGCTGAGGCTGATGCAGTTATACATGGTTTTGCGGCATAGCTCGCCCAAATCGGCGGCGGTATTGCCGCTGAACAGCAACCATGAAACCAAGCAGTCGAGGTCGACATAGCCGCCGAAGCTGCGGATGGCGGCCACAATGGCGGCCTTGATTGCCGGCGGCACCGGTTTACCGCTTGGGGGCTTGAAGGGATGTAGCTTTCGCCTACAGGAATAATTTTCTCGCCTACAGGGGAGGCAGGTGGACGAACCTTGGGTGCTTTGGGCACTTTAGGAACAGGATTGCTCCCTGCCCCCATAAGCAAGGCAGTCGAAAAACTTGCCAGCTGCTCATTTGCTTCTCTTTGTTGTTCAGGGGTTCCGTTAATTAAATTATGCCCCCATCGTTGAAGTGAAGATTTCAGCCTTCCATCTGCTACGGATTTTGCCGTATTAAGAAGGATTTCTCCCCTTTCTTGATTATTCTTTACAGCAACTTCACAATAGTTACTTCCTATTGCGCAATGAATACCCATAGCCAAACTTTCGGCGGAGGCATCAACAAGAGACAAACCTCCATCAACAAAATTTCCCACGCCCAGCAAAGCACCACTTAAAGCGGGAGTATCAGGAGCTATTTCACGTGCAGATTTTGCCCCCCTTTCCATAATTCCTTTGAATGCATTCCGAATATCATCGAAAAGAACAGAATTATTCTCCATCGCATTCTGCCCGACCGTTCCGGCAACCTGCGCATCAAACAACGCTCCGTTGCCGCCGTTGGTGCCTTTCAGGCTGCCACCCGCCGCACCGACCACCGAAGCAAGCGCCCCGGTCTGCGCTTTGATCTCTTCTTTGATGTGCTCGGGCAAAAGGTTGGGATTGAATTTTCCGCTTATCGGGTCGATGGCGGTCTTGCCGTCGTCGTATTGTCCGGCCAGATACTCGGCTGCACGTTCGGCGGCAACGGCAGCGCTGCCGCCGGCAAGCGGGTCGGCGCCGTTGGCGTAGGCCAAGGCGGCACCGAGCATAAAGTGGCCGATTGCTTGCGCGGCTTCGTTTTTGTTTTCACCATGGCCGAAGCGCTTGCCGATGGCGGCTGCAGCATACGGCGCCAACGTATTGGCCGCCAGCTGCAGATCCCCCTGGCCGCCCAATGCGCTGGTAATCAGGGTTTCGGCAGCGGTAAGCGCACGGCTTTTGCTGCCGCCTACGCCCCAGCTTCGGGCTTCTTGGTAGGCTTGGGCGTAGGCGGGGGAATGGCCGAAGGCCACGATATTATTGCCTGCGGCATCAGCGATGAGGCCAACTTCATCAAACTGCGCGCACACCTCGAAAAAGTCGGTGCACCCACCGAAAAACGCTGGGCCATTGGTGTGTACGGCCACAGCGGCACCTTGGCCACCGCCACCACCTTGGCCGGCAAACTCAACAACGGCTTTATGCTCTGCGCTTGGTATCGCGGCACACCCAGCCTGCCATGCGAACTGGCGGCAGCTTTTGCATCCGTGATGGCGAGCGAAGAAGACCCCGCCCGCCCGTTGAACACGCTGGCTTTGGAAGGCATCGGCCTGTGCGACAGCAAAGACAAAACCATGCGTACCGAGCAGGAAAACGCGCTCTACAACGGCGTGGCACCGGTGGAAACCAGTCCGGACGGCAGCCGGGCGCAGATTGTGCGGGCGATTACCACCTACACCAAAACCGCCAACGGTACCGCCGACGAGAGCCTGCTGGACGTAACCACCGTGCGCACCCTGATTTACGTGAGCAAAGCCTGCATCCAGCGCGTGGCCTTGCGCTTACCGAGACCAAATCGGCAATCAAAAGCGGT